>NZ_JAJNIK010000004.1:0-290671 GCF_022386495.1 Mammaliicoccus sp. H-M34 | reverse complement strand
TGGTTAAGCCAATCACTCTTTGAAGTACTATAAGTACTCAATTATTGGAATTAACGTTGACATATTGTCATTCAGTTTTCAATGTTCATTTTATAAAAAATTCTGGAGCGGGTGATCGGAATCGAACCGACAACATCAGCTTGGAAGGCTGAGGTTTTACCACTAAACTACACCCGCTTAGGTATATTATTAAATTGATGAATGGTGCGGCCGAGAGGATTTGAACCTCCACGGGATTACTCCCACTAGGCCCTCAACCTAGCGCGTCTGCCATTCCGCCACGACCGCGCATGGTTTGCAGTTCTTAAATCAATATGTTGTTTAAGTGACTGTCATTAATTATATTACGTTGAGTTTACAAAGTCAATACAAACACTCAACTTTTTAATGTAATTTTACATTGCTTACAAACTCTTAAAACTTTGTTTCGTTTTGTTTAAGCAACGTTTATTATCATACGACGTTTCATCCATTTCGTCAATGACTTTTCTTCACTTTTTTACAAAAAAAGTACTACACCTCAAATTATTAGTGTAGTACTTTCCTTATTATTATTTATGACATTTTTCTTAACTTTCCACCACAGCGTCCGCACCTGTATTTTACAGTGTTGACCTTTCTAATACGCTTAAACTCTAATTTACAATTCGAACATTTATATAAATAATTGGCTCTTTCATCATAACTTTTAACTGCTTTACAAAATCTAGGAGCTTCAACATCTTTGCTCAATTCCCTAAAATCATCATCTCTATGTTTATAGCCTTTACCTTCTATATGTAAATGGTAATGACAAAGTTCATGTTTAATGATGTCTTTCAAAGCCTTTATACCATAAAATTCATATTGTTCTGGATTGATTTCAATGTTATGACTATTAAGTAAATAACGTCCTCCAGTTGTTCTAAGTCTTTTATTAAAAGTGGCTTTATGTTCAAAAGGTTTATTAAAGGATTCTAATGAGATGTTTGATACTAGTTCCTGTAATTTATTATCGTCCATTAGGATCAATCATAGTTAATGAAACTTTTTGTCTTTCTTGATTAACATCTAGTACCCATACATCTACAATATCACCAACACTCACTATATTCATTGGGTGTTTAACATAACCTTTAGATAATTTAGAAATATGAACTAAACCATCTTGCTTTACGCCGATATCTACAAAAGCACCAAAGTCTACAACATTTCTAACTGTTCCACTTAATGCCATGTTTGGTTTCAAGTCTTCCATAGAAAGTACGTCTGATTTTAATATTGGTGTTTCAAATTCATCTCTTGGATCTCTTAAAGGTGCTATAAGTGACGCAATTATATCTTCTAAAGTTGGAATACCAATATTAAGCGTTTCACTTGTCTGATTTAAATCTATTTTACTTAATTCATCTTTTAATGCGTCTGTTCCAATATCTTCTTTGCTTAGACCAACATGGTTTATTAATTGATAAGCAGCATTATAGCTTTCTGGGTGAATAGCTGTTTTATCGAGTGGTTCTGTTCCATCTAATATTCTTAAGAAACCAATACTTTGTTCAAATGTCTTGTTTCCTAATCTTGGAACTTTAGCAATTTCAGAATGATGTGAGATTGCACCTTTTTCTTCTCTAAATTTTATAATATTATTTGCAACAGTGTTACTTAAACCTGAAACATAACTTAGCAATGATGGAGAGGCTGTATTAACATCAACTCCAACTTGGTTCACTGCAGTTTCTACAACGAATTTTAAAGTCTCACTTAATGATTTTTGATTAACATCATGTTGATATTGACCTACACCGATTGATTTAGGATCAATTTTTACTAGCTCACTTAAAGGATCCTGTACCCGTCTACCTATTGAAACCGCACTTCTTTCTTCTACTTTAAAATCTGGAAATTCAGCTCTTGCAATATCAGAAGCCGAATATACAGAAGCCCCAGCTTCATTAACAATAACAAACTGACAAGTTAGTTGATGTTTTTTTATCATTTCAGCTACGAATTGTTCTGATTCTCTACTAGCAGTTCCGTTTCCGATTGCTACAAGTTCTATATTGTGTTTATTGATTAATTCGACAAATACTTTTTCAGCTTGTTCCATTTTTGAAACTGGTGGATGAGGATAAATAACATTTTTATCAACAAATGAACCATATTCATTTATTACTGCTAATTTACATCCTGTTCTATATGCTGGATCTAGACCTAATATTTTCTTACCTTTTAACGGAGCTTGTAATAATAGGTTTTTTAAATTCTCTGAGAAAATCTCGATTGCATGATTTTCAGCTTTTTGAGTTAGTTCGCTTCTAATTTCTCTTTCAATTGATGGAAGGATTAATCTTTTCAAACTATCTTCAATTGCTTCAGTAATAATTTCAACGTGTTTATGATTATTTTTAATGTATTGAGATACTAAATATCTTTTTAATGTTTCATGATCAATTTCAAAAGTTACTTTTAAAACACCTTCAGATTCACCACGATTTATAGCTAACACTCTATGCGGTACTATTTTTTTTAGTGGTTCTTCGTATGCATAATACATTTCAAAGACATTTTTTTCATCTTCAGCTTTCTTTTTCTTTTCAGTAACCAGTTTACCTTGTTTCTCTATATTATTTAAAATATATTTTCGATATTTAGGTTCATCTGATATGATTTCAGCAATAATATCTTGCGCACCTTTTATAGCATCTTCAGCAGTTTCAACTTCCTCAGTTAAATATTTAGATGCTTCATCTGATAAAAGTTCTTCTGAGTTACCTTCAATTATCCAATTCGCTAATGGTTCAAGACCTTTACGTTTAGCTTCTGTTGCCCTTGTTTTTTTCTTTTTCTTAAATGGGCGATATAAGTCTTCAATTCTTTGTAACTTAGTTTGATTAAGGATGTCATTTTTCAAATCATCAGTAAGTAAGCCTTGCTCATCTATTAATCGAATAACTTCTTCTTTTCTTTTATGTAAGTTAACTGCATAAGTATATTCATTTTCAATAAGTTTGATTTCTACTTCATCTAATCCACCAGTTAACTCTTTTCTATATCTTGCAATAAAAGGCACTGTATTTTTATCTTCTAGCAATTCTAGTACAGTTTTAATTTGTTTTTCTGTAAAAGAATGATTATTTTTTATAATGTCTATTAATTCTTGATTCATAATTGCCTCCTAAAAATGATTATATTCTATTTTAACATAAATCTAATAAATGCTTTATCTTGTGTAAATCTTCTTTCACAGCCTTTTAGTAAATAACAAAGAACACCTTAAATCGCATTATATCGATTAAGGTGCTCTCCTATTTCATTGCTGCTTCTTTTAATTTTTTTATTGCTGTTCTTTGTAGTCTAGAAACGTGCATCTGGCTGAGACCGATTTTTTCACCAGTTTCTTTTTGACTCAAGCCCGTAATAAAGGTGTATTGGATAATTTCTCTTTCTCTTTCAGTTAAGATTGGAAGGATTTTTTCTAATATCATCCTTTTTTCTGTTAAGTCATAACCATCTTCAGATTCGCCCATTATATCTAATAAAGTAACAGTCGAACCGTCTTTGTCCGCTTCAATTGAATGGTCAACACTTAACGCGTTATAGCTTTGTCCCATTTCCATTGCTTCTAATACATCTTCTTCTGTTACTTCTATCCTATTAGCAATTTCTATAATTTTAGGTGATCTTCCTAATTCATTCGTCAGTTCTTCATTAGCTTTTTTTATTTTAGGACCGATTTCTTTAATACGCCTCGGTACATGTACACTCCATGTTTTATCTCTTAAATACCTTTTGATTTCACCAATTACTGTTGGTACTAAAAAAGCTTCAAACTTTCTCTCGAAAGATACATCAAACCTTTTAATAGCTCCTAACAAGCCTACCATACCAACTTGTACTAAATCTTCATGGTGAGCTTGTCCTTTAGAATATTTATATGCTAGAGATTCTACTAATTTTTGATAATGTAACACAAGTTTTTCTTGCGCTTCACTATTATCGTTTTCTTGGTAATCAGCAATCCACGCGTTAATATCTTTTGGAGAAACGTCTTTATAAGCTTTGGACTCTTCCGTCATTTGTTTGCACCTGCTCTTTAGATAAATACTTTGTCATACTTATTGTAACACCAGCATCTTTTTGAACGCTTACTTCGTCCATCAATGATTCAATAAGAAATAGTCCTAAACCACCTTGTCTCAAGAAATTAATATTATCGCTTTCTTGATAAGGTCCAAGTACTTTTTTAGCTTCTTCATAATTAAAGCTTTTTCCTGAATCAGATACAATGATTTCTATTTTATCTTCGAACACAAGATATCCTATTAGTATTTCACCTTCAACTTTATCACTATACGCGTGTTTAACAGCATTTGTTACTGCTTCAGATACAGCGATTTTTGAATCTTCAATATCTTCGTATGAAGCGCCAGCTCGATTGAATACGCCTGACAAAGTTAATCTGACCAAACCTACGTATTCCGGAGCAGCAGGAAATCTCATCTCTATATAATCATAGTTAGATGTCATCATCTTATACCTCCGTTCCTTTGTTGACATGCATTAATTCTTTAAGACCCGTAATATCAAATAATCTCTCAATTCTTTCTGATACACCAAGCACATATAGTGACTTATCGTGTTCATTGAGTGATTTTAATGTGCCAACAAATAAACCTAAGCCAGTAGAATCCATATAACTTACGTTTTCCAAGTTAACATGTATATCGTGTGTTCCTTTTTGTCTAATTGGTTGTAAAACTTCTTGTAGTTCAGGCGCAGTATAAACATCTAGTTCTCCGCCAACCTTTATTTCATAGTAGTTTTCATGCTCAGTAGTTTCAATGTTAAGATTCATTCCTTGATACACCCCTAAATATATTAGACTTTCATCATTTATGTTTACCCGATTAAATATTTTTTAATCTTGCATTATTTAACACGCTTTACAATTAATATCGTTAAATCATCTCTCTTATTTGGATTTTGAAGTTTAACGAGTTCTTCATATAGAATTTGCACTATATCTTGTGGATGAAGTTGTTTATACTCATTGATCATTTTAAGTAAATCATTTGTTTTAACAAACTCATTTTGTTGATTTCTCAACTCTGTTACACCATCAGTAAATACGATAATCATATCTTGTAGTTCTATTTTTATTTCACTTTGTTTATATCTAGTATGTTTATGAACACCCAGTACGATACCACGTTCTGTCATTTCTTCAAATTCACCAGTTTGACTTCTATATATATAACCTGGTTCATGACCTGCTGAACTATAATAGAGCATATTATTTATTTCTTCATATAGACCATAGAACATCGTTACAAACATGTTTTGATTGACGTTCTTTTCCACAACACGGTTTAAACGTTTAAGTCCATCACTCGGAAGTTGAGAATGTCCATAAGAATCCATTCCAAATTTAATCATACTCATAGCTAATGCTGCAGGAATACCTTTACCGATTACATCGGCTACAGCAAAGCTCATCGTACCATCGTTATGATCAATTAAATTAAAATAATCTCCACTTACTTTTTGTGCAGGCACAGAAATAGCCCCTATTTGTATACTATCAAATTGAGGTATTTGTGGTTTAAGCATAGTTTGTTGCAAACTTGAAGCAACTTCCATTTCTTTGTCATGTATTTTTATTTTATTTAATAATTTTTTATAGTCACGATATGTAAAACCATAGCCTATCATTACTTCTAGAAGAACATCAAATGAACTCATGATTTGTGACTTACTTAAACTTTGTTCTTTTTCTATGATCTCAATATGTAGTTGTACAATTTCTTCTGGTGAAACATTATCTTCAATAGCTTCTGTCGAATAAGTTTGACAAGCGGATAAAATGTCATCATTACTAGTCTTAACATAATCGACTAATAATTTTTGATACTGTTGCTTCTTCTGTTCTGACACAAAGTCACCTCGTTTCAAATAGACTAAAAAAGCTTTAGGCTAATCCTAAAGCGGAGAATGTTTTAAATTCATTATGTATTACCTAATGCATCAAATCTTTGTTGCAAAGTAAGGTTGAGGCTGATGGCTATAGCTGTATCAACCTCTTTCATCTTTGCATCAGATAAATATGTTAGTTTTTCTTTTAATCGTTTCTTATCAATAGTTCTGATTTGTTCAAGCAAAATAACTGAATCTCTATCTAGTTTATATTTCGCTGCTTCAATTTCTACATGTGTAGGTATTTTAGCTTTATTTATCTTACCAGTAATTGCTGCTACAATGACAGTCGGACTATATCTGTTACCCGTATCATTCTGGATAATTACGACTGGTCTTGTTCCCCCTTGTTCAGAACCAGTAACTGGTGAAAGATCTGCGAGATATACATCTCCTCTTCTCATTTATTCACCTTGTTGAGATGCTAAGTGCGATTCATTTGAATCACAAGCTTCACATTCACTATAGTAAGCTTCAGATGCAAGGGAGAGATTTAAGTCAGCCATAGAACGATATCCTTCTTTCAGTGTTTGTTCTAAACTTTGAGTACGATTTTGAGTTAAAGATGTCATAACAAATACCTCCAGATAAATTAAGTATGAATTTATGTTGATTAAGTTATTAATATCATAACAAATGTAACTCTATTTGACTATGCTATTTCAGTAATTCATTTGTAACTTCTTCATTTTCACCATCATGATAAATACGTGGCAACCTCTTTTTTAAGTTACAAAGCACTTCATAATTAATCGTTTCTAAAGCATCAGCAATCCTTTCAGCAGATTGTTCTGAATCAACATGATTATCCATTAAAATAACTTTATCGCCTGTTTTTATGTCATCAGGAATTTTAATCATTGTTTGATCCATACATACTCTACCAATTACGGGGCAGTTTACACCATTTACATTAACATAAGTATTTTGCATTTTTCTTAAATATCCATCAGCATATCCAATTGGAAGTGTAGCTACTTTAATGCGTTCTTCAGCAGTATAAGTAGTGCCATAACTCACTGTATCTCCAGGTTCAAGATATTTAGTTTGAACAATTTCAGTTACTAATTGAGCTGCTGGTTTCAATTTTAAGTTTGAAATTTCTTGAATATATTTAGATGGATAATAACCATATAAAGATATGCCAAACCTTACTGCTGTACAGATAGATGCATCATACCTAAGAGCACCTGCCGAATTTTGTGAATGAATATATTCTGGTGTTTTTGAAGATTGTACAAATTCTTCAAATAAGTCATATTGATTTTTCGAAAAATCATTTGGCTCATCTGCTGAAGCAAAATGTGTATAAACACCTTCAAATATTAATCGTTCATGTTGTTCTATTTTGTTGATAACAGATTGATAACTTTCAATATCTCTCAATCCAATTCTGCCCATACCTGTGTCTACTTTTATGTGCATCCATAACGGTTTATCAGCGTTATCATCAAGTGATTCAATTGCTTTATCTAACCATTCTTCAGTTGGAACAGTTAAGGCAACTCTATGTTGTACTGCTTTATTAATATCTTTTGTATTAATCACACCTAGTACTAATATTTTCGCTTTTATACCGTGCATTCTTAACTCAATAGCTTCATCTAAAGTAGCAACTGCAAAAAAATCGACACCTTCATTCATTAAATAAGATGCAATCGGCACACTACCTAAACCGTAACCATTTGCTTTAACGACTGCCATAATTTTCTTGTTTGGATGTAATCTACCTACAGCTTGATAATTTTCTAGTATTGCCTTTAAATCAACATTGATATAAGTTGGCCTATAATATTTTTCGGACAACAGCAAGGCACCTCCTCTTATAATAAGTGTATTTTATCATATAGATATTATTCTTGCTTATTATTATCTTTTTCGATAATAACAATTGCCTCAGCATAATTCTCAGTATGTGTGATAGATGCATGGACATGAAAACCATCACAGGTTATTTCAGGTTTCCCATTCTCATCAGGTAAACAGTTGATAGAATGAAAGCCGTACTTTTTACCAATACCGGTACCCATTGCTTTAGTAAAAGCTTCCTTTACAGCAAATCTGCCAGAAATAAATTCAACTTTCCTATTATCCAGGTTTATTTTATTAAAAATTTCTAGTTCATTGTCTGTTAAAATTTTATTAACCATTGTTGGTCGTTTATCATACCATTCTTTAATGCGTTTAATTTCAACTAAATCAATACCAACACCATGAATCATAATTTACACCTTCATTCTCACTGGTTAATGTCATTTTCAATTCTATTTTGGATAGCATATTTAATTTTATTCGCTTTATCCTTATTTAAATATTGAATCATTTCATTACCACCTGCTGTAGATAAGGTGATATTGGCCAAATTGTATTTTCTCATAATAAATCCTTCATACAAGTCGACATTTTGAATTCTACCCATCGGAATTGTTGTTTCTTTTATCATAAATATTCCAGATTTAATGTTAATTTCATCATCATTAATTTCGTAACGAAAATTTCTATACATATAGTAAGGTTGAATTATTAAGCCATAAATACTTATGAAAAAAATAATTGCTATTGGTATAGTCAAAAACCATTTAGAAACGTCTGTCCACAACAATTCAAAAATCACAAACATAACTATTAAAATAATTATAAATATAGAAATTGTAATGGATGATCCAATTCTTTCCACTGTCATTCCTTTTTTATCCATTCTATATCTAGGAAGCATGATCATTACCTCCTTTATATTTGTACCAATTGTAAATGTTTAATGCATCTTCTTTATTTATAAACCTTAATCCTTTAGACATCATGGCACTTCCATATGCTAAATGTATATTGAAATGAGCTATATCTTTTCTTTTAATTATAAGATTTTCATGCAATTCAAATGTCAAAACTTTGTCTCTATTTGCCCAAATTGTTGAATATTGAAATGGAGATGCATTCAAAATCACAATTGAATCATCGTATATTTTGAAACCTGACTTCATTGTAATAACACTTGCAAATAACACCATTATTAAAAATATTACTACTCCAATTATCCATGTATAAGACCATAAATATATTTGTATAGGAATAATAGCTATTGCCAAAATTACTGTCGGAACAAATACTCTTCTGCGTATACCTTGAGCAGGCAACCCTTGATTTACAGAATTAAATTGAAATTGTGGAATAATTTCTTCTAATAATTTATAAGCTTCTTGTTTCTTCATAAATGGAAGTATTGTAACTGTACCTATATCAGATTCTTCATTATTTTCAAAATGACCATCTGAAGTAATAATAGCAGAAATTTTAGTATATCCTATAGCACGTCTAAAAAGTGATTCTTCTTCTTGTAATGCTTGTATTCTTTTGATAGGAACAGTTCTTTTCTGAACTGTTAATAATCCATACTTAACAGTAAGTAATTCTCCATCAAATGTTAATTGATATTTATAGTTCTTAATGAACACAATAAGCGATCCTATAATATAACTCATCATAATAAACACGACTACTATCGAAATGATGACAAATGTTAAGTTCATTACTTGATTTATTAATGGGCTAATATAATCTTCAATATCAATAACTTGCGTAATAACCCCTGATAATGATCCTAGTGCTGCAAAGACAATTAAAATACCACCACTCGTAAAACTCATTTTCAATAATTCTTTTACTGATAACTGGAAAAATACAGCCTCTTCTTTATCGCTACTTTCAGAAATATTGTGTTCATGATGTTCAATATCTTCTTCTACTTGTAAATCTTGACTTGTTTCATTATTTTTAAGCTTATTCTTTCGAACTTTCAGATACTCAGACAATTCATCACTTTGTTTTTTTGTGATTGTATCTAGTTCTATACCATCACTAGGCGTTTTCACACTTAAATTAACGCCTCCTAACAATTGATGGACAATATTTTGAGAAGTATCAACTGATTGAATTCTTTCTATATTTAACTCTTTTCTGTTTTTCGAAAAGACACCCCAAGTCATAATTAATTGATCTTTTTCAATCCAATAACGAGTTTTATAAATTTTAATACCTTTAAATATGCTAATAATTAAAGAAAAAGCTAAAATAACTATTGGAAACGTGAGATCCCAAATATTATCAAAGCCGCGTGTTATAACTAGAAATACTGCAATGATTAATGGAAATATATTTTCTTTTAAACTTTGTAAAAAGCCACTAACATATGAGATTGGATGCAACTTCTGCGGATTAAACATCATCTGTCACCTCTTTAACTTTTGTCATGATATTTAACCTCGTTTTGTCTGCAGTTTGTCGATTAACCATTGGTAAGAATACTGAACTACCAGCTGTTACAACAACTACAAAATATATATTTAACATTCTTGAAATTGGCCCATGCTTAATTTTCACAAATTGGACTCTTCTATATGGTTGTACAGACCTCTTTTGATAATACAGACCTTTCTGTACTTCTATATATTGTTCACCTATTTCAAATGAGGTTCTTTTTAATCTAATAATAGGATTAATGAATCCAATTACAATCATCATAATAGCTAAAGTTGGAATTACATAAATAAGAAATGTCCACCACTCAAATTTATTCCATAAATACAAAAATACGCTTAACAATATTAGTATAGCTATTACATTAAAAATATGATGAATATACTCGTATTTTATAGACTGTTTTGGCATTTTATTATCGAGTACTTGTTTATACATATAATCTCCTCTATTGATCAATTTACGTGTATTATATCATAAAAAAAGTGTGTGTAACCTTAGAGATTACACACACTTTCGTAATTTTATTTTGAATGCTCAGCGAATGTTCTACCTGAGAATTGTTTTTTTGAACGAGGTTTATTTGGTTTAGTATTTTTACCTTTATTACGGTCAAAATTACTATTTTTGTCGTTACTACGACGTTTGTTATTTTTACCTTCAAATCTAGTTCTAGATTTACCACGAGAATTACCTCCACCGCGGTTACCTCTTTGACCAGATTTTTTAGATAATGGTTTTTCAAATGTTAATTGAACATCTGATTCGTTATTTGAAGTAATTAATTCTTGCAATAATGCAGCAACTAATTTTTGATCTCCATATACATTGATTAGCTCTTCAGCTATTTTTTCAATGCGTCCTTCGATTGGACTTTCAACCCAACCTTTAACTTTATCTTTAACATCTGATTCTTTAGCTTGCATTACTTCACCAGGTGTTGGTGGACGTAAAGAAGTCATTTGGCGTTTATTTGCTTTTTCAATTTGACGGATATAATCCATTTCAACTGGGTTAACAAATGTTATTGCAGCGCCTTTTTTACCTGCTCTACCTGTACGGCCAATACGGTGAGTATAGCTTTCAGTATCTTGAGGAATATCAAAGTTATAAACATGACTTACGCCTGAAATATCCAAACCACGTGCAGCAACATCAGTTGCAACTAAAATGTCAATTTTGTCATTTTTGAATTTCTTCAATACTTCTAAACGTTTAGCTTGTGTAATATCACCATGTAAACCTTCAGCACGATAGCCTTTAGAAATTAAAGCGCTAGTTAATTCATCAACACGGCGCTTAGTACGTCCAAACACGATTGCTAATTCTGGATTTTGAACATCTAATAAATTAGTAAATGTCTCGAATTTTTCTAATTCTTTTACGATAGTATAGTACTCATCGATTTGAGGATCTGATAATTCGTTAGACATTGTTTTAACGATTTTTGGACTCTTCATGAATTTTTGAACTAATTCTTGAATAGCTTTAGGCATTGTAGCTGAGAATAGTAATGTTTGACGGTTTTCAGATGGAAGTTTAGACATTATAAATCTCATATCATCTATAAAGCCCATGTTCATCATTTCGTCTGCTTCGTCTAATATTAACGTTGAAATAGATTCTGTTTTTAACGTCTTTCTATTTAAGTGGTCAATAACACGACCAGGTGTACCTACTACGATTTGAGGACCTTTTTTAAGTGATTTAATCTGTCTGTCTATTGGCATACCACCAAATACAGTAACAACACTTACATTTTGTCCTTTACTAAAACTACGTAATTGCTCCGCTACTTGGTTTGCTAATTCACGTGTTGGTGCAAGTATTAATGCTTGAACACCTTGTTTTTCTGCTACTTTATCTATTAATGGGATACCGAATGCACCAGTTTTTCCTGTTCCAGTTTGTGCTTGTCCTAGCACGTCCGTACCTTGTAATGTATGAGGAATACTTTCAATTTGTATTGGTGTTGGCTCAGTAAAGCCCATTCCGTCCAAAGCGTTTAAGGTAGCTTCAGAAATACCTAATTCTTTAAATTTTTGCAAAATAATTCTCCTTTTAGATAGTTAATTCTTCTCTTCTTTTTTATTCAACTTCTATATACTACCACCCTTTTAGCAATAGCGCAATGCAGTTAAATCGTCGTTTACATTTTATTTTCATAGTTTAAAACATAAAAAAACTGCACTAAAAAGGGATTTAGTACAGTTTTACATCATTATTTATTTTTAAATATAAATTTTTCAACTTCATAAAAAACTTTATAATTCACTTTTGATAAACAAATTTCATGTGGTCCTCTATCAATTTCAACTAATCTAGCATTTTTAATTCTTGATACAAGATCTCTAGATTTATCTATTGGAACTAACCCATCAACCGTTCCGTGTATAATGAGAGTCATAGCATCAATTTGTTCTGGTATATATAATGCACTTTGCTGTAATTTTTTAAATGCTAGAAAAGATTTATAATTTATTTTAATCGTTCTTAACAACATAAACTCTAATATTTTCAAATCAGCATGACGCATATTATTAATAAAGCGATAAGGTGATTTTACTAAATGTTGAATATTAATATTTTCATATGCAGGAGCGATTAAAATCAATTTATCTGGTTGTTCAATTTTAGCAAGCAGTCCTGCAATAACACCACCCATAGAAAAACCAATAACGATGACGACATCTGATTTCTCTCTAAGTATTTCATATGACTTTTGCGCTCTTTCATACCACATATCTTCATTTGTATCTTTTATTAATAAATTAAGACCATGCCCAGGATATTCAGGCGCTTCAAGTATAAATTCATAACGACTACTTAAGTATTCAATCAAAGGTAATAATTCGTATCTTCCCCCTGTATATCCATGTAAAAATAAAATACCTATTTTCATGTTAGTGAATTGATAATCGTTTCTAGTGACATACCTCTTGATCCTTTAAATAAAGTAACACTTTCTCCATTTAAATGTTCTTTTAAGTAGTCTGTAATTTTTTCTTTAGATTCAAAATGGTAATGATTTTGAATATACTCACTTGCAATATTGGATATATGAGCCGCTTCTTCTCCATAAGTAATTAATGTTTGAATATTCTTACCTTCTAAGTAATAGCCAACTTGTTGATGCATTTCTTTACTCATATCACCTAATTCTAGTACATCAGCTAATATTAATATTTTGTCATCTCGCTCCATATTGTGCAGTGTATCAATCGCTGCTTTCATACTTGTTGGACTTGCATTATAAGCATCATTAATTAGTAAACCATATTTTTCTGTTTCGATACGCTGCATTCTCATATCTGTCAAAACTAAATCATCTAAAGTACTTTGAATAATATCTTCGGTTACACCAAATTGTTTTGCAACTTGAATCGCATACGTAGCATTTTTAACATTATGCTCACCTAATATGCTTAAGTGGTACACCATATTGCTATTGTTCAATTGAAAGTTTATACCATTACTAGTTGATTGGTTAGTTTGTATAATCAGGTTATTATCGTCATTTGTCCCTACTGATACTTTAGTATTGTTAATTGAAGTAACGATTGATTTAAGTAATGGCTCATCTCCATCATAAATAAATAAACCATCATCTTTAAGTCCTTCAGTAATTTCAAATTTCGCTTTTGCAATACCTTCTCTTGATCCAAGATCTTGCATATGAGATTCGCCAATATTTGTCACAATTGCAACATCTGGTTCAGCTAAAAGTGTTAATTCTCTTATTTCACCAAAGCCACTCATACCCATTTCTAATATAGAAACTTCAGTATCTTCATCTAAATCCAAAATTGTAAGTGGGCATCCTATTTCATTATTGTAATTGCCTTGCGTTTTCTTTACTTTAAAAGATTTGTTTAGAACGCACTCGACCATATCTTTAGTTGTTGTTTTACCATTTGATCCTGTAATTGCAACAACTTTTGGATTAACATATCTTAAATATGACTTAGCCAAATCTTGTAATGCTACCAATGTATCCTCAACGAATATAATCGGTCCTTTAGGAGGATTAGGTATGTCTTTTTGCCAAAATGAAGCACCAGCACCATTTTCTAACGTTTGACTAACAAATCGATGGCCATCAACATTTTCACCTTTAAAGGGAATAAACAAATTTGATTTTTCAATTTTTCTAGAGTCAATACAAGTTCCTTGTACAACTTCATCTAAATAATCTTCTTGAATTTCACAATCTATCCATTCTTTTATTTTACGTAATTTAATATTCATTATGATTACCCTCAGTCAATTTTGTATTTAATATTTTTCTTGTTATCGTAACGTTCAATAGCAAGTTCAATTAACTTCGTTATAAGTTCTGTATAACTCAAATTCATATTTTCCCATAATAATGGATACATACTATATTGAGTAAATCCTGGCATTGCGTTCGTTTCATTAATATAAATTGTATTATCCTCAGTCAAGAAGAAATCTGCTCTCACTAGACCAGAACAATCTGTTGCTTTGAATGCTTCTACAGCCATATTTCTTAATGTAGTAGCTGTTTCTTCATCTATATCAGCTGGAATTTGAAGTTGTACCTTACCATCTTTATATTTTGATTTATAATCATAAAATTGTACATCTTTAATAACTTCTCCCGGTAAAGTCGTTTCTGGATAATCATTTCCTAATACAGCGACCTCTATTTCTCTTGCATCGACACCTTGTTCAATTACAAGCTTACGGTCAAATTGAAATGCTTCATCAATACCAGAAATGAGTTCTTCTTTATTTGTACATTTACTTATACCTACACTTGAACCTAAATTAGCAGGCTTTACAAAAACTGGATATTCAAGTTTATTTTGAATTAATTCAATTATATTATGTTCATACTTTTCATACTCACTTTTTAAGAAACTTACATATGGTAATTGTGGTAACCCTCTATGAGCAAATAAATGTTTCATTACTAATTTGTCCATTGAACTTGAAGCTGCAAGAACTCCATTTCCAACATAAGGTATATCTAGCACTTCAAATAGTCCTTGAATCGTACCATCTTCTCCGTTAGGACCATGTAATAGTGGAAATACAGCACTATACGCTTCACCATTATTACTTACTTCAAGTAATTTAGAAATTGGTGTTAGTTCAACGCATGTTAATTTTAATTGATCGATGTCAGTGATCTTTTCATTAATAGATTGTTCACTTTTAATCCAGTCACCATCATTCGTTATGTATATAATATCGATAATGTATTTAGATAAATCAACTGAATTAATAACATTTTGTGCTGTTAATATCGATACATCATGTTCAGCACTTTTCCCACCATATATAATACAAATATTTTTTTTAGACATAAAGACGCCTCCAAGTAGATTGTTAGCCTATATTTTATCATGTTTACTACCTTTGATGCACCTATCAACATTACTATTTTAAAAATAACCATTTTGAGAATAGCAAAATTGTACCACTTTATGTACAATCAAGTTATAATGATAATTATGAAATTTAGCGTTAATTAAAGGAGTCTTTTAATGGAAACTTCTACTCGAACATTAAATAAATCGTTCCTAGAGAGAATTGATTGGCGATTAATTACAATCATTCTTATACTTTTTGGGACAAGTTGTTTAATCATCAACTCAGCAATGTCTGGCGGACAATATGAAACAAACTTCCTACTTAAACAAATCTTATACTATGTACTTGGGTTTCTTTTAGCAATTGGCTTAATGTTTATTTCACCAAAGACTTTACGAAAGTATGTATGGATTATTTACATAATTGGAAACCTATCCTTAGTTGGTTTGTTAATATTACCAGAATCTAGTTTCACGCCTATCATAAATGGTGCAAAAAGTTGGTATAGACTTGGACCAATAAGTGTACAACCATCAGAATTTATGAAAATTATATTAATAATGGCACTGGCGAATGTCATTTATCAACATAATAGATTTACTTACAATAAATCTTTGACTAGAGATTTAAACTTATTAATGAAAATCGGTTTAACATCATTAATACCAATGGCGTTAATTCTATTTCAAAATGATTTAGGTACAACGCTCGTATTAATTGCAATTATTCTCGGTATCGTGATTGTTTCAGGTGTTACTTGGAGAATTCTTGCACCAGTATTTGTCGGTTTATTTGCTATTGGATCTAGTCTGATTTTGCTTATGATTTTTAAACCAAGTATTATCGAAAAAGTATCTGGTATAAAGACTTACCAACTGGGACGAATAAATTCTTGGTTAGACCCATATGCATATAGCTCAGGAGATGGTTATCATTTAACCGAGTCTTTAAAAGCTATAGGATCTGGACAAATATTTGGTAAAGGGCTAAATAACGGAGAAGTTTATATACCTGAAAATCATACTGACTTTATTTTTTCAGTTATTGGTGAAGAATTTGGATTTTTAGGAACAATGGTCGTCCTTATTATCTTTTTAGCATTATTTATTCACTTAATAAGACTGGCGACAATAACGAGCCATCCATTCAATGTAGTCTTTATAATTGGATATATATCATATGTATTGTTCCACGTTGTACAAAATATTGGTATGACTATTCAGTTATTACCAATTACAGGTATACCACTTCCATTTATTAGTTATGGTGGATCTGCTCTATGGTCTCTCATGGCGGGTGTAGGTATATTATTATCAATTTTTTATCACGAAAAAGATAAATATACAGTATCACAAGAAAATATTGAATCAGAATAAAACATTAAAAAAGCATCCTCAGCTGAGGATGCTTTTTTAAATTCACCATTATATTATTTTAGTTTGTTTGCAGCTACGTTAGGCAAACTACGCATTATTTCTATTCGTGACTTAGTTTCTGTTATGTTTACGCCTAATGATGATAAAAGTTTGACCACATTCTTTACCTTTGACTTAGGTTGATTCATGGGTACCACCTCTTATTCAATTTAATTACCTTAACTACATTCTACTCTAAAATAATCAATTTGACTATAGTTCATTCGGACTATATTGTTATATTTTCGTTTGAATTGTTATGTTTTTATAATAATTATGAAAATTTTATTAAACTACTTCGTAACCTGCATCAAAAATTGCATTTTCAATATTATCTATACTTGCTGGATCTTGATAAACTACTCTTACTTGATTATCATCTGGACTTGCAACGACTTCACTAACACCGACTAATTGTCCTACTGACTCTTCTACTGCTTGTTTGCAATGCGCACATGACATACCTTCAACGTTTATAATTTGTTCTTTCATGTTAACACTCCTATTTATATAAATTTTATTTAATTTTCTACCTTATTCTTTCAATTATATGCATATGTTTAATGACGGTCAAATACAACCTTTTCAATTTTATTTTAAATGTATTATACTAGGTTAAAGATAAAGAAACGGAGGCATTGGTATGGACTTTTTCTCGTATTTTTCATTTGATTTCTCCATCGTAGTATCAGTGCTACTTATTACGGCTTTTATTTTAAATGTCGTATTTGGATTTATTATTATCTTTTTAGAGCCAAGAGAAGCTGGCGCAATATGGGCTTGGCTATTAGTACTGCTATTCGTCCCTATACTCGGGTTTATACTTTACCTATTATTTGGAAGACAAATTCAGAAAAAAAGTATCTTCAATTTAGACGAAGAAGACAAAATTGGCCTCGAACACATTATTAACGAGCAAATTAAAGCAATAGATGAAAATAATTTCGAAATTGACAAACCTGAAATTTACAACTATAAACATCTTATTCATATGCTTTTATATAATAATTCAGCATTCTTAACAACTGATAATAAAGTTGAAATGTTCACTGATGGTCATGATAAGTTTGATTCTCTTATTGAAGACATTAAAAATGCTAAAGAATATATCCATATTCAATATTACATTTTCAAAAAAGATAATTTAGGTAAAAAAATCTTAAAAGAACTTGAAAAGAAATTACAAGAAGGTATAGAAGTTAAAATGTTATATGATGATATGGGCTCTCGTAAGTTAAACTTATCATCCTTTAAAAAGTTTAGAGAACTAGGTGGCGAAGTTGCTAGTTTCTTTCCATCAAAGTTACCTCTAATCAACTTCAGAATGAATAATCGTAACCATAGAAAAATTGTCGTAATCGATGGAAAAATTGGTTATGTTGGTGGATTTAATGTTGGTGATGAGTACTTAGGTCTAGATAAAAAGTTTGGATATTGGAGAGATACACATTTAAAACTTGAAGGCGACTCAGTTAATGCATTGCAATTAAGATTTATGATGGATTGGAACTCTCAATCTACTCGTGATAAAATGCTTTACGAATCTAGATACTTTCCTGATGTTGATTCTGGTGGAAAAGTTGGTATTCAGATTGCTTCAAGTGGTCCTGATGAAGAATGGGAACAAATTAAATACGGTTATTTAAAAATGATTTCAGAAGCTAAAAAACATATTTATATTCAAACACCTTATTTTATTCCAGACTTGTCATTTTTAGATGCCATTAAAATAGCATCTTTATCTGGAGTAGATGTAAATGTGATGATTCCAAATAAACCTGATCATCCTTTCGTATATTGGGCAACATACGCAAATGTAGGAGAACTTGTTAAAGCTGGAGTAAATGTTCATATTTATGAAAAAGGCTTTATACACACTAAAATGGTAGTTATAGACGATGAAGTCGTAAGCATTGGTACAGCAAATATGGATAATAGAAGTTTTGTCCTTAATTTTGAAGTAAATGCATTTATTTATGATCATGAAATTGCAAAAAATTCACGCATTGCTTATAAAAACGATATGAAACATTCATCATTACTTACTGTAGAAAAATATGACAACAGAAGTACTTGGATTAAGTTAAAAGAAGGTATCGCTAGACTACTGTCACCAATATTATAAAAATTATGCAGATAGAATCGATTATACATCCGTTTCTATCTGCTTTTTTAAGGAGAAAACGATGAATAAAGAAAAGATTATCTTAAATGCTGAAGCATATGTAAGACAACTACATCAACAAGATACTACTGGGCATGACTTCGAACATATTTTAAGAGTAAGATTTCACGCATTAGATATTGCACACTATGAAGATGCAGATACATTTGTTGTAGAGTTAGCTAGCCTATTACATGACTCTGTGGATAAAAAATTATTTAAAGATACTGATACAGCTTGGGAACAATTATACAAATGGATGAATGAAATGCAATTAAGTTCAGACATCCAAGACGAAATTGTTCATATACTTAAATTCATGAGTTTTAATGGTGGTAAAAACAATGGCAAATTAAAAAGTTTAGCTGGTAAAATTGTACAAGATGCAGATAGAATTGATGCTATTGGTGCAATTGGAATAGCGAGAACATTTCAATATGCAGGTCATTTTAAAGAACCAATGCATATCTCAACACAGAAACCTAGAAACTTAAATACTTTAAATTCAAGCCAGTACCATGATGAGCCAAATACGGCAATTAACCATTTCTATGAAAAATTATTATTATTGAAAGATATGATGAATACTGAAAGAGGAAAAGAAATTGCACAAGAACGACATTCGTATATGGAGAGCTTCTTAGAACAATTCTATAAAGAATGGGATGTTACAAAATCGTGGTAAATATCCATTCTATACAAAAAAGAGCCTAGGATATTTATGTCCTAAGCTCTTTTTTTAAAATTTATTTCTTTTTCTTTTTGTTAGAAACTAGTTTAGCTGGTTTCTTTTCTTTGTTTGCTTCTTGTTGATTTTTTTCATGTGCTTCGATAATAGGTTTCATTTCTTCTTCAACTTTATTGTTGTAGAACACGTTACCTAACCATGTTTGAACTACTAAGAATGCACCACCGACAGCCCAATATAAACCTAATGCTGAAGCTGAAATGTATGACATCCAGATAATCATAATTGGAGAAATGAACATCATCATTCTCATCATGTTTTTCTGTTCATCAGGAACATTGGCATATTTCATTGAAACAAATGCTTGTAGTGCATATATAATACCTGCAATAATTGTAATGAAAAGATCTGGTTGAGTTAAATTAAACCATAAGAAATGAGGATATTCTGTAATCCCGCCTTCTGTAGGGTATTTCAATACATAGAACAGACCCATAACAATTGGCATTTGAATGACAATTGGTAAACAACCCATATTCATTGGATTAATTCCGTGCTTTTTGTATAAAGCCATCATTTCTTGATTGGCTTCCATTTTTTCTTCTTGTGTACGAGCACGTTTAACTTTTTCTTGAATTGCTGTCATTTCAGGTTTTGCAAGTTTCATTTTTTCACGCATTAATTTTTGGTTTTTATACGTCTTCATCATAAATGGGAATAACGCAAAACGAACAATTAATGTAATAACGATAATAGCTAGACCATAGTTGTGATCCAAATTAGCACCAAGCCAATGAATAACGCTATCCATTGGTTTAACGAATGTATTATAAAAGAATCCATCCCTATTCTCAGGTTTAGAATAATCACAGCCAGCTAGCACAACCATTATACCGAATAATAATGGCCACAAAGCTTTTTTCTTCATTTTTCCACCTCTATTGATATACTCACATAAAGGTTATTCTATCATAGAATGATGACAACATAAATCAATATATTAATTTTATTAAAGAATTTTATATTGATTATGAAAGCCCTTCACAGTTTGTTCAATATTTTCACTTTTTGCAATTGCTGATATAACACTTACACCATTTGCTCCTGCATCTATTAAAGGTAAGACATCTGCCTCTGTAATACCACCTATTGCAACGATTGGAATTTCATTATCGATTTTTCTAATATTTTTTATAAGGTCATATCCACCTTCTTTACCTGCATCATCTTTAGAAACAGTAGAATGTATTGGACCTGTACCGATATAATCTACTTCAGAAATATCCGATTTCTCATATTCGTTGCTATTTGCGACACTTAATCCGATGATTTTCTCTTTAAACTTATCTATAAATTCTGATACATTGCGATCATCTTGACCAACGTGTATACCATCAGCGTTTAATTTCAAAGCTAAATCTACATCATCATTAATAATAAAAGGCACATTATATTTTTTACAAAGTTCAAATATATCTTTAGCTAATGTTTCTTTTTCAATTCCTTTTTTACTATTTGTTCCTTTTTCGCGAAACTGAAACATTGTGATGCCACCTATTAAAGCTTCTTCAACTACTTTATATAAATCTCTATCTGGTGTATCTTGACTGCCAGCGATAAAATATACTTTTAATTTATTTATATCAAACATTTATTTCACTACTTTCACTTTCTTTTTTTCTGCTACTATTTCTTCAGTTATGGCATTTAATTGGTCTATAAAAGCAATTTGAAATGTTCCTGGCAAATGAGCACCTGGTTGTTGGCTAGCTATTTCGCTTGCAACATTATAAGTAGATAGTGCTTCTTCTAGATGATCAATTTTTATAGTTTTTTCGTTTGATAAAAATGCAGCTACAACACCACCTAATAAACAACCTCCACCAGTAACTTTAGTTAACATTTCACTTCCATTATTCAATGCTATGATTTTATTATCACAAGCTATAACATCCACTTTTCCAGTTAATATAATAGGTAAATTTAATTGTTGATGAGCTTTTTTAGCAATTTTAATAGCATCTAATGAAGCATCACTATCTGTTCCTTTCATCCTTGTATCGTCTTCGATTAGTGCTAATATTTCTGAAGCATTACCTCTAATTACATCAACTACTTCATCATTTAATAAAGTATTACAAAAAGTTTTTCTTAGTTGTGATGCACCAACCGCTACTGGATCTAGAATGACTGGCACACCGTTTTCATGCATGATTTCTGCATATTCTTTCATATCATAAGCTTTATCTGTTGTGATTGTACCTATATTAATTAAGAATGCACCTGCAGCTTTTGAAAATTCTTGAGCTTCTTCTGGTTCTTCGCTCATTGCTGGACTAACACCTAGAGATATTAACCCATTCGCTGTAAAGTTCTTTACTACATCGTTTGTATAACACACAATTAGTGGACTGTTTTCTCTTATATTATTTAGTTTACTCATAATCTAATCCCTCTATTTTTTGATATGCAAAATGATTTACTGGTCCTCTTCCCTTACCTATTTCTGGTGTATATTGAATTGCTAAAGTTATAAATCTTTTAGCTACTTCGACTGCTTGTTCTATTGAATGACCTTTTGCTAACTCAGAAGTTATAACAGCACTGAATGTACATCCTGTGCCGTGTGTATGCTGTGTACTGAATCTTTCACTCTTCCAACTTCTCATTCCATCTTTCGTATATAAGTAATCAATCGCATCACCTTCAAGATGGCCACCTTTTATGACAACACCATTAGTCCCAATTTCATTTAAGAAAAAAGCACCAGCTTTCTTAATTTCATCTTCTGTTTGAATTTTATAGCCAGTTATATCTTCCGCTTCTGGAATATTTGGTGTAACAACTGTAGCAAGTGGCAATAATATTTCTTTAAGTTTATTTTTCCCTTTGTCATCCATCAAGGCATCACCACTTTTGGCAACCATTACTGGGTCAATAACATAAGGCTTACCTGACTGTTCAATAAATGGTTTAATGACATTCATCATCTCTTGAGAAGCTATCATACCTGTTTTAATTGCATGTGGCTGCTCATCATCGAAGACACTCTTCAACTGACTTTCAATTACTTCTACGGGCAAATGATAAACATCTTGAACGCCTAAAGTATTTTGAGAAACTATACTTGTTGCTACAGCCATACCATAAACCCCTGAAGCTTGAAAAGATTTCAAATCAGCCATTATACCCGCCCCACCCGTTGGATCAGTTCCAGCTATTGTTAATGCTATATTTGGTTTTTTCATAATACGCCACCTCAAATTTAATTTTCATATTTATAAAATTTATACTATTTGATTATTACTTAATAAAAAAAGACTTCTTTCGTTAAAAAGAAGTCAATTAAGTGTAGTATAATACGCTAATTGACCACTTCCCTACGTTGGCATTATCCAAATCAGGTGTTAAGGGACTGATAAAATCATCTCAGCCAACAGGCGCCCCTAGTAGTCATTCATCTATTCAGTTAATTAAAGATTATCAAATTGAAGAGATACGGTCAAATTAAAAAATCGCCTAGGATATTTCCTAGACGATTGGATTAATATATTAATTCACTTTTAATTAAAGTGTATGGCTTACCACCAGTTATTTTGAGAACGGAATGATAATGCAGCGTCAACAGAACCGTAACGTTGTTTCGCATAATTTAACATACCTTTAGTTTGTTGTTCAACTGAACCTGTTCCCCATGATTCTTTAGTTTGACCAAGACCTCTATATCCAGCTGGGTTAACAGCATTTGGATTACCGCTTGATTCTGGTAATACAATTGTATTCCACATAGCTTCAGTACCACCTGCAGCTAAGAATTGAGCTTTAGTTGATCCACCAGTGCTAGCTGTTGATGTTTGAGTAGTTCTTACTCTTTGAGCTGGCGCTTGGTAACTTTGTTGAGCTGGTGCTTTATATGCTTGTTGAGCTGGCGCTTTGTAAGATTGTACTGGCGCTTGGTAGCTTTGTTGTTGAGCTGGAGCTGCAACTTGTTCTTTAGTTTGTTGAACTGGCGCTTGTTGAGCTGCTGGAGCTTGTTGAGCTGCTGGAGCTTGAGCTGGCGCTTGTTGAGCTACTGGAGCTTGAGCTGGCACAGCTGATTGAGCTGGTGCTTGTAATGATAAAGTTTGTCCAACAATGATTAAGTCTGAAGATAAGTTGTTCCATGCTTTTAATTGAGATACAGTTACATCATATTTAGATGCAATTTTACCTAAAGTATCTCCTGAAACTACAGTATATTCTGTAGTTGATTCTGTAGCTGCTTTAGCTTCGTTAACTTTAATTACTTGATTAGGTAAGATTAAGTTAGATTTTAAACCGTTTTCTGCTTTAATAGCACTTACTGATGTACCATATTGTTGTGAAATACTATGTAAAGTATCACCAGATTTAACTGTATGAGTTGCTGCATCAGCTGTAGCTGTTACCCCTGTAGTAACTGCAATTGCCGCTGTTGAAACTGCTAATAATTTTTTCATGATTGAATGTTTCCTCCTGTAAGGTTTTCACTTTTTATATGATTTTTACTGTCTAAACTATACCATTATTTTTTATGTCATAGGTTACAGGTATATGAAAAAACAACACCTTATATTACAGTTAGATTACACGTATTTTTAAGTGGAATCTAGCACTATTTAAGTATAAAAGCTTTTGTTAAAGCGTTTATAAAGATTGAGTAAAATTAATTATCAGACAATTTGTCATCTATATGTAATTTATTAAACAATTAATGTAACATATGTATACTTGCTGCCCTACAGCAAGACAGCAAGTTCTGGAATTTAGAATCAAGAATTATATAAAATAAACAGAAAGGATTTTTGAATTCGAAAGCATAATTGAAGCATATTTCTATGAAGATGGAACTTTTGATTTAGATGATGTATTTTCATTGTTTTCGCTTTCTTCTACTTTTTTAATGACATTTACAACGCTACTATATTGATTGTATAATTCGTCATCTATATTACTGTCACTATATTCTTTTGCAGTATTTTCTGCTCTTAACTTTTCTTTGTTTACTTTAGAAGAAAGATCTTTAGAATAACTTTCAGCACTTTCACTTATTAAGTCACTTATCTCCTCTTTAGACTGTGGAATCACTGACTTACTTGATGCAGGCATGTTTAAAAATTTAATTGTCTCGCATATTATTTCTGTTATATATTGTTTCTTATCTTCTTTAATATATGCTCGAGACTGAATTTGGCCAGTTAAAGCAACAAGTTGCCCTTTCTTAGTATATTCGTGAATATTATAAGCAAGCTTACCGAAAGCCTTACAAACAATGAAATCAACCGCAATAGTACCTTCTTTTGTTTTATAGCCACGTTCAACAGCTAAACAGAAAGTAGATATCATGATATCTCCCTTTTTGAAATATGCAGGATCTTTTGTTAAACGCCCTACTAATACAGATTTATTTAACATATGCTCACCTCCTTATATTTATAATATAATGAGATGGATATTTTTCGTCAAAGTCCATAAGTATAAAAATTGAAAACTCTTTTTTCACTTTATTTATAGATTATTGTTATTTCACTTAAAAGTCCTTTATAATAGAAAGCAAAGTTAAACATTCGTAGATTTAACTATAAGGGGGATGTTTATGAAAACATTTAAAGCTGTACGCTTTCAAATTGTAAACGATGAACAAATTACGGAGTTTGAATTATTAGATGGTATTATCATTAATAAAGAAAACAGTGGAACTGGTTGGCTACTAGAAATATTAATATCAGATATCCATTATGATCAAATGAAAGATTATCACGATAATCAAACATTACTTGATACGCGAGTTGTAATTACAAGACCTTCTAATGATCCAGCATTATTTGATGCAACTATTAAATATATCGAACCTCTTGAAGAAAATATTTCAGTTGTATTTGAATGCCATATCTATACTTTAAGACAAGTCTATGCAGAAAGATTGCTAGAGCAACTTATTGACGAAGGGCTATCAGGTGATGAGCTTAAAACATCATTTAACAGATTAATGCAATCTAAGCCAAAATTAAAAGACGAAAAAAGCAATATATAAAAAAAAGAAAGAACAGATATCTGTTCTTTCTTTTTTTATTATTGATCTACAATAGCAAAGCTAATTTCACAGCTACATGCAATTTCTCCATCTACTGTAGCTTTAGCAGTACCTTTTCCTATTGGACCTTTAATTTTATTTATCTCTACTTCTAGTCTTAAAGTATCACCAGGTGTAACTTGTTTTTTAAAACGACATTTATCAATGCCTGCAAACATAGCTAATTTACCTTCATTTTCTTCTAAACGTAGCATTGCTACTGCTCCAGTTTGTGCTAGTGCTTCAACAATCAAAACACCTGGCATTACAGCATAATCAGGAAAATGTCCTTGGAAAAATGGTTCATTTCCTGCTACCTGTTTAATACCTACACAACGTTTACCATCTTCTAATTCTACTATTCTATCTAATAATAAAAATGGATAACGATGTGGAATTATTTTTTTAATTTCGTTAAAGTCATATATTGTCTCCATTATGAGCTCCTTCCAGTTAAATCAAAGATGTGTTGCCAAGTTTCAGGATTAAATACCCCAAATGGATTATGAAGTATACCATACCCAATCATAGTTCCAACAATAAATAACAAAATCATTAATACCAATAATATAAGTAATTTAATCCATAGTGGAATAACTCTATGCTCAACTTCCACTCCTTGAATTGTTTCTACTCTATTTTTTTGAAGTTTTTCTTTAAAATTTTTATATGGTGACTTTCTTTTTTTATCGTCAGACCTTGATGATTGTGTTTCAGCCATACTAAACCCTCGCTTTATCGTTTAACTTCCCTTGATCATTAATACGTTCTACGTCCGCACCTAATGCTTTAAGTTTACCATGAAAGTCAACATAACCTCTATCTAAATGTTTAAGTTCTGTAACATTTGTATAACCATCAGATACTAATCCTGCAAGTATTAAAGATGCTCCAGCTCTTAAATCAGTGGCTTTAACTTCAGCCCCTTGTAATTTGCTGTTTCCAGTAACCATTGCACTTCTACCATTTATGAATATATCAGCATTCATGCGTTTAAATTCTTCAACATGCATAAATCTATTTTCAAATACTGTTTCAGTTACTTTACTCGTTCCATTAGCAGTTAATAATAATGCCATTATTTGTGACTGCATATCTGTAGGAAAACCTGGATGAGGCATCGTTTTAATATCAATCGCTTTAATTTCTCCTGGAACTTGGATATTTAATCCATCTTCAATGTCTGTAATTTGAACACCAGCTTCTTCTAATTTAGAAACTAAACTTGTCATATGTTCTCTAATTGCACCAATTACGTTCACATTACCTCTAGTAATTGCACTAGCTATCATAAACGTACCTGCTTCAATTCTATCTGGAATAATTGAATGTTCTGCCCCGTGTAATTGTTGTACTCCAGTGATTCTTATTGTATCAGTGCCTGCACCATGTACTTGTGCACCCATTTCATTTAAATAATTGGCTAAGTCTACAATTTCAGGCTCTCTAGCAACATTTTGAATTTCTGTTTTACCTTCCGCTAATACAGCTGCCATCATAATATTTTGAGTAGCACCAACACTAGGGAAGTCTAAATAGATTTTCGTACCTTTAAGTCCGTTAGGTGTCGTTGCTTCAATAAATCCATTATGAAGCTCAATTTCTGCACCTAATGCTTCGAAACCTTTTAAATGTTGTTCGATTGGTCTAGATCCAATTGCACAACCACCTGGTAATGCGACTCTAGCATGACCTTCTCTTGCTAACAATGGTCCCATTACTAATATACTTGCTCTCATTTTGCTTACATATTCATACGGTGCTTCAATTTTTAAAGTATTTGATGCATCAACTTTAACAGTATTTTTATCTGCTTCATATTCTACATCTGCATTTAAATGTGTTAAAACAGTATTTATTGTATCAACATCACTTAGCTTAGGTACATTAGTTAATACACTTTGACCAGTACTTGGTAAAAGTGTAGCTGTTAATATTGGTAGTACTGCGTTTTTTGCCCCTTCGACTACAACTGTGCCATTAAGACTCGCTCCGCCCTTTACGACGATTTTATCCATATATTTATCCTCCAAAAAAACTTTACTATAATTTATTTTACAAACGTATATATATATTAAATACACATTTTCCTTGATTCATAAACATCACCAAAACATTATACTACTTTTTTGTTCTTTTTTCATTTATTTATGTATTTTCTAGTAGTTATTAGAATAGTAATTTTAATTGTAGCGAATATTGGAGTATATCTAAAATAAAACGACTTACAGATGTGCCTAATAAAATCGATAAAATAATAATAAATGTTTGAGCTTGCGCAATATGATTTTTCTTAAAAATAAATTCTAGTCGAATGCCCTGTAGTGCCCAAAACGCAAGACAAACACAGATAACATGTAAAACGAGTCCTATTATACCTAATTGACCATAATATTCCATAACAAAATATCCCTTCTATAGTATAAAAAGGGCTGAGACATTAATTGTCTCAGCCTCTTAAAATATTATCTAAATTTAGCCACTTCAATTCGATTAATCGCACGATGAAGTGCACGTTCAGCACGTCTAAAGTCAACTTCGTCTCGATTACTATTCAATCGTTCTTCAGCACGTTCTTTAGAATTAATCGCACGGTCTTTATCTATTTCTTCGGCAGTTTCAGCCGATTGAACTAGAACTGTAACTTTATTGGTTCTTACTTCAACAAATCCTTCGGAAACAGCTAAATACTCTGTACCACTTGTTTTGTTTACTTTAACGTATCCAGTTTTTAATGCTGCAACAGTTGGAATATGTCCAGCCATTACACCCATCTCACCAGTTTCAGTATGTAAAACAACAAGTTCTACTTCTTTTGCTGAGTAAACAGATCCATTAGGAGTGACAACATCTAAGGTAAATGTATTCATTTTCCATTCCTCCTAATTATTATTAGACCTCTACACCCATGTTTTTAGCATTTTCAAGAACTGCTTCAATACCACCGACTAATCGGAAAGCATCTTCTGGGATATGGTCATATTGTCCCTCTAGTATTGCTTTGAAATCTTGTACAGTTTGGCTAACTGGTACATAAGATCCTTTTTGACCAGTAAATTGTTCAGCTACGTGGAAGTTTTGAGATAAGAAGAACTGAATTCGACGTGCACGTTCTACTGTTTTCTTATCATCATCAGATAACTCATCCATACCAAGGATAGCAATGATATCTTGTAATTCTCTATATTTTTGTAAAGTTTGTTGTACTCGACGCGCAACATCATAATGCTCATCTCCAACAATTTCAGGAGTTAATGCACGTGATGTTGATGCTAATGGGTCAACTGCAGGGTAGATACCCATTTCAGTTAATTTACGTTCTAAGTTCGTTGTTGCATCTAAGTGAGCGAAAGCAGTTGCTGGCGCTGGGTCAGTATAGTCATCGGCTGGTACGAATACCGCTTGGATAGATGTAACTGATCCTTTATTTGTAGATGTAATACGTTCTTGTAATTGTCCCATTTCAGTAGCTAATGTTGGCTGGTAACCAACTGCAGAAGGCATACGACCTAATAGCGCTGACACCTCTGAACCTGCTTGTGTAAAACGGAAGATATTATCGATGAATAACAATACGTCTTGTCCTTGTTCATCACGGAAATATTCTGCCATTGTTAAACCAGAAAGCGCAACTCTTGCACGGGCACCAGGTGGCTCGTTCATTTGACCGAATACCATTGCCGTTTTCTTAATAACGCCTGAATCACTCATTTCATAGTATAAATCGTTACCTTCACGAGTACGTTCACCAACACCCGCGAATACTGAAATACCACCATGTTCTTGAGCGATGTTATTGATTAATTCTTGAATAAGTACTGTTTTACCAACACCGGCACCACCGAATAAACCGATTTTACCACCTTTAATATAAGGTGCTAATAAGTCTACTACTTTAATACCTGTTTCAAGAATTTCTACTTTAGTAGATAAATCTTCAAATTTAGGAGCTAAACGATGAATTGGGTCACGACGCACACTTTCATCAATTTCTTCACCTAAATCAATTTTTTCACCTAATACATTGAAAACGCGACCTAACGTAGCATCACCAACAGGTACCGATATAGCTCTGCCTGTATCAGTAACTTCTTGTCCACGTTTAACACCGTCAGTTGACGCCATTGCTATAGAACGTACAACATCATCACCAAGGTGTAAAGCAACTTCTAATGCTAAATCAAAGCTTTTGCCATCAGGGCGGTCTACTTTAACTGTTAATGCATTATTAAGTTCTGGCAATTCACCATGTGGAAATCGAACGTCAATAACTGGCCCTGTAATTTGCGTTACTCGGCCTAATCCCATGTAAATTCCTCCTAATCATTATTCGAGTGCTGCTGCTCCACCGACAATTTCAGTAATTTGCTGAGTAATTGCAGCTTGTCGAGCTCTGTTATATTGTAATGATAAATCATCTATTAATTCTGAAGCGTTATCTGTTGCATTCTTCATAGCTGTCATTCTAGAGGCATGTTCACTAGCTTTTCCATCTAATAATGCACCATAGATTAAACTAATTGTATATTGCGGTAAGATAACTTTTAATATTGTCTCTTTATCTGGTTCAAATTCATAACCAGCCATCATACTTGAACCTTTTCCAGTATCTTCATCAGATAAAGGAAGGATTCTTTTCGATTTCACTTGTTGTTCAAGAACACTTACAAAATGACTATAGTAAACTGTTAACTCGTCATAGTATTCTTCTGTAAATAAATCTACAGCTTTTTCAGTTAATGCTTGAACATTTTTAAACGTTGGTTGGTCTGATAAGCCTACATATTCTTCAACTACGTTATATCCTCTAGCTTTAAAGAAATCTCGACCTACTCGACCTACAACAATAATTGCATATTCATCTTCATTATTGTTGTGTTTTTCTTTTATATCATTTACTACATTTTTTAAAATATTAGCGCTATATGGTCCTGCAAGTCCTTTATCACAAGTAATAACTAAGTAACCAGAACGTTTAACAGTTCTTGTCTTTAGCATTGGATGTGAAACATCTGAACTTTTAGAAGCTATTGCCGTTACTGCATCTTGAATCTTATCCATATAAGGTTGGAATGCATGAGTATTCTCTTCTGCTTTACGCAATTTAGAATTCGACACCATATTCATCGCTTTAGTAATTTGACTCGTTTTTTGCGTAGAAGTGATTCTTCCTTTGATTTCTCTTAGTGAAGCCACAATTTCACCACCTTTTATTTAAAGCTTAATATTACTCTATGTGAGATTTATTAAATACTTTTTTGAATGCATCGATTGCAGAAACAAATTTATCATCTGATGGTAATTGTTTTGTTTCACGAATTTCTTTAAATAGATCGCTTGCGTTAGCATCAATCCAATTTAAGAATTCATCTTCAAATCGTGTAATATCTCCAACTGGAATATCATCTAAGTGACCTTTAGTTAAAGCATATAAAATAACGACTTGACGATCTACAGTCAATGGCTTGTTTTGATCTTGTTTAAGTACTTCAACAGTACGTTTACCACGCTCTAATTTAGATTTAGTAGCTTGGTCTAAATCAGATCCAAATTGAGCAAATGATTCCAACTCACGATAAGATGCTAAATCAAGACGTAATGTACCTGCAACTTTTTTCATAGCTTTGATTTGAGCAGAACCACCAACACGTGATACTGATAAACCAGCGTTGATAGCAGGTCTTACACCTGAGAAGAATAAATCAGACTGTAAGAAAATTTGTCCGTCTGTAATTGAAATAACGTTTGTAGGAACATAAGATGAAATATCTCCAGCTTGTGTCTCAACAAATGGTAACGCTGTAATTGAACCACCGCCTAAATCATCATTCAATTTAGCAGCACGTTCTAATAAACGACTGTGTAAGTAGAATACATCACCTGGGTATGCTTCACGACCTGGCGGACGACGAAGTAATAGAGATAACTCACGATAAGCTGCTGCTTGTTTAGTTAAATCATCATATACGATTAATACATGTTTACCATTAAACATGAACTCTTCACCCATACTAACACCAGCATAAGGTGCGATATAAAGTAATGGTGCTGGTTGTGCTGCTGATGCAGAAACAACTATTGTATAATCTAAAGCACCGTGTCTACGTAATGTTTCAACCGCAGTACGTACAGTAGATTCTTTTTGACCAATAGCAACGTAAATACAAATCATATCTTCGTCTTTTTGGTTAAGAATCGTATCAATTGCAACTGTTGTTTTACCTGTTTGACGGTCTCCAATGATTAACTCACGTTGTCCACGTCCAATTGGTACTAATGCGTCAATTGCTTTAATACCAGTTTGTAGAGGTTCGTCAACTGATTTACGATCCATTACACCAGTAGCTGGTGATTCTACAGGACGTGTTTTTGACGTATTGATTGGACCTTGTCCATCAAGTGGTTGTCCTAATGGGTCTACAACTCGTCCAATTAATTCTTCCCCTACAGGTACTTCCATAATACGACCAGTACGTTTAACCTCGTCGCCTTCTTTAATACCTTCAGCAGGTCCTAAAATAACGATACCTACATTATTTTCTTCTAAGTTTTGTGCTAAACCTAAAACGCCAGTATGGAATTCTAATAGTTCGCCTGCCATAACGTCGTTTAAGCCATGAGCTAATGCAATACCATCTCCGACTTGGATTACTGTACCAACGTCGGTAACTGACATTTCTGACTCATAGTTTTCTATTTGAGAGCGTAATAAAGCACTGATTTCTTCAGCTTTAATGGCCATCTATGTCACTCCTTAATATTATTTCATTTGTTGAAATGATTTTGTTAATTGAGTTAAATCATTCTGAATTGAGCCATCGTAAACTTTTGTACCAATGGATACTCGAATGCCACCAATTAATGAATCATTAACTTGATTTTCTAATATGAGTTTTTTCAAACCCGTTCTTTTAATAAATGCTTTACCAATTTCATCTAACTCTTCATTTGATAATGGATAGACAGATTCCACTTTCATTAAATCTTGACTATGTACCTGATTGTAAATTTTTCTGTAATCTCCATCAATTTCAGGAATTAAAGATAATTTACTATTATTAGCTAGTAAGAATAATGTATTTAATAATGGTTTGGAAACACCTTTAAATACGTTCTCTACAAATTGTTGTCGTTCATTTTTTGCTAATTTAGGATTATTATCAATTGCTCTTACTTCACTTAATAGACCTTTAACGCTTATTGTTATTTGATCAAGTTCATTTAAAATGTCATCTGTTAAGTTTTGTTCTTCTGCTACATCATATAGTGCTTGGGCATATTTTTGACTTATGTTCGCCATTATTTATCCCCTGCCTCTTTAATGTATTTTTCAACAAGGTCTTTTTGGTCTTGTTCAGAAATTTCTTTATTAATTACTTTAGAAGCAATTAGTACAGAAAGTTCAGAAACTCTGTTGTTTATTTCAGAAATAGCTCTTTGTTTTTCTTGTTGAATTTCTGCTTGAGCTGATTGTACTAAGCCATTTGCTTTAACATTTGCATCATTAATAATTTGTTCTTGTTGTGTTTTTGCTTGATGTTTAGCATCGTCAAGAATCGTTTGTACTTCTTCTTGAGTCTTTCTAAGTAAATCTTTATTTTCTTCTTCTAATTTTTTAGCTTTTACTTTTGCATCGTGAGCATCATCAATATCTTTGTTGATAGAGTTTTCACGCTCATCCATGATTGATTTCAACGGACCCCAAGCAAACTTTTTTAATAAAGCTAACAGGACGATAAATGTGATTAATGTGAATAGTGCTGTTCCCCATTCGACACCACCACTTGCTGCACCTAAAACTAATACGTTTTGATCCACTGCCAATTACACTCCTTTCATTGCAAATAAAGATGTAAAACATCTCATAAATGAATGGCGAAATCCTTTTTAGATAGACTTCGCCTGTTCTAAAAATATGTTAATTTATCGATTCATTACCATGAATGCTACTACTACTGCAATGATAGGAAGGGCTTCAACTAAACCAACACCGATAAACATTATTGTCATTAATGGACCACGTGCTTCTGGTTGACGTGCTACACCTTCTACTGTTCTTGATACGATAAGACCGTTACCAATACCTGCTCCTAATGCTGCTAAACCAATCGCGATTGCTGCTGCTATTACACCTAAACTCATTATAAATTTCCTCCTAAGAATTAAAAATATTAATTGTTTTTTTAAATTATATATTAATGATCGTCTGCCACTTTATGGGACATATAAACCATTGATAACATTACGAATATGTACGCTTGAATTGATCCAATGAAAATTGAGAATCCTTGCCATACTATCGCTGGTAAAATTGCACCGAAAAGACCAAGTGCGCCTCCTGCTGCTAATGTTGCTAATAAACCTAGTAATACTTCACCTGCAAATATATTACCGTATAAACGTAGACCAAGCGTTAATGTTGAAGCAAATTCTTCAACAATTTTGAAAGGTACCATAAAAGCAACAGGTTGTACGAACGATTTCAAGTATGCTCCTGTTCCACGCATTTTAACACCATAATAATGTGTCAGTAGAACCATCAATGTCGCTAAAGTTAAAGTAACCGTTGGATCCGCAGTAGGTGATTTCCACCATAATGTATGCCCAACAACAATTGAGAACGGTAACCCTAGCATATTTGATACAAATATGAAGAATATTAACGTAACTGCTAAGAAATGAAATTTTCCTCCGTCTTTCCAAGCCATATTACTTTGGATAATACCTTTAACAAAGTCAAATACCCATTCAATAAAGTTTTGTGCACCACTAGGTCTAACTTTTAGGTTTCTAGTACAAAAAACGGCTATTCCAAAAACGATTACAGCAGAAACTACTAACATTAACATACTCGAAAGATTGAATAATAAATCAAATCCTCCCAAATTGATGGACCACATAGGTGATTCGTGTTCCATATCTTCACCTCTTTTCACAATTTTAATTATTTAATCGAGACTTTTAAGAGACCTAAACATAATTAAGACATATGCAATCATAAGTCCAAATAAAATCCCAATAATATCAACAATTAGTGGATATTTAAGCCAAAAACAGCATGCAACGATTGTCACAAGATATCTGACCCAGTTTCCTGTTGATAATTGTAATGATTCAGCATTTTTTGCTCGATTGAGGTAAACTTCCCATGAAAACAAGTTAACAGCTGATGCTATTGTTCCAATAATGAGTCCTAAAATAAACTCATGTTTCAAGAAGAAATACACTACAACTAGAATAATAATGAAAAAAATAAAATACTGTAAATAAGACTTAAAAAAGCCCTTTATATCAAACATTCAGCTGAAACTCCTTAAATAAGTGGTATATCTTTGAAAACCGTTTCATCACACAATTTTCATGATAATATAGTGGCCCTATAGTGTCAATGCTATGACAAAAATAGAAAATATTTTTTTGTCATTTATTTGTCACAGAATTGACACAAACCACCACTTTTATTATTTTGTTTTAAATGGTTCTGGTGCTTCTGTCAAAATATCAAAATAATATTTAATATTTTCACAAATTCTCTTAGAAGCTTTTCCATCACCATATGGATTTTGAGCAATGCTCATTCTTTCGTATAATGCTTGATCAGTTAACAATGTTTTCGTTTCTTTATAAACATTGTCTTGCTCTATTCCTACAAGTTTTAATGTACCCGCTTCAACGCCTTCAGGTCTCTCAGTTGTGTCTCTTAAAACAAGTACTGGTTTACCTAATGATGGCGCTTCTTCTTGTACACCACCTGAATCTGTAAGGATTAAGTGTGAGTTTGCAGCAAAGTTATGGAAATCTATAACTTCTAAAGGCTCTATCAATTCTATACGTTCATGATCACTCAAAATTTGATTGGCAATATTTCTAACTTTTGGATTTTTGTGCATTGGATAAACTACTACAACATCTTCATGCTCTTCAACGATTTGTCTAACAGCTTTAAAAATGTTCTCCATAGGTTTACCAATGTTCTCACGTCTATGTGCAGTTAATAGTACGATACGTTTACCTTCATGACGATTAATGATATCACTTTCGTAATCATCACTTACAGTAGTAGATAACGCATCAATAGCTGTATTACCTGTAACAACAATAGATTCGTCTTTTTTATTTTCCTGAAGTAAATTATGTTTAGACTGATCAGTTGGTGAGAAGTGTAAATCAGCAAGGACCCCCGTCATTTGTCGATTCATTTCTTCTGGGAATGGAGAGTATTTATTCCAAGTTCTTAACCCTGCTTCTACATGGCCAATTGCAACTTCATTATAAAAAGCTGCTAAACTGCCTGCAAAAGTAGTTGTTGTATCTCCATGTACCAATATCATATCTGGTTTCGCTTCTTGAATAACACTTTCAAGTCCACCTAACACTCTAGATGTTACCTCTGATAGTGTTTGACCTTGTTTCATAATGTTTAAATCATAATCTGGAGTAATGTCGAATGTTTCTAGAACTGAATCTAGCATTTCTCTATGTTGAGCAGTTACAACTACAATTGGTTGTAACTCCGGATCATTTTTTAACTCTAATACTAAAGGTGCCATTTTGATGGCTTCAGGTCGCGTACCAAATATTGTCATAATTTTCTTCATTGTAATAAAATCCTCCTAATATTATTTAGTGCCAAATAATCGATCACCAGCATCACCTAAACCAGGTGTTATATAAGCATGGTCATCTAATTTTTCATCTAATGCAGCAATGTAAATATCTACGTCATCATGTGCTTCTTGTAATGCTTTAACCCCTTCAGGTGCAGCAATTAAGCCCATAAAACGTATTTTATTTGCTCCACGATTCTTTAATGACTGAATCGCTTCGATTGCTGATGCACCAGTAGCAAGCATAGGATCTACTACAATTATTTCTCTTTCTTCTATATCTTGTGGTAATTTCACAAAATATTCTACAGCTTCTAATGTTTCAGGATCACGGTATAAACCGACATGTCCAACTCTTGCAGCTGGAACAAGCTTCATTATACCGTCAGTCATACCTAATCCTGCACGTAAAATAGGAATAAGTGCTAATTTCTTACCAGATAATCTTTGAGCTTTCATCTTAGTTACCGGTGTCTCAATTTCGACTTCTTTCGTTTCGAAATCTCTTGTAACTTCATATGCCATAAGCATACCTACTTCGTCGACAAGCTCTCTAAACTCCTTAGTGCCAGTTTTTTGATCACGAATATAACTCAATTTATGCTGAATTAATGGATGATCAAAAACATGTACTTTACCCATAAGTCTAGCCTCCAATAAATATTTATTTGTTGTAAAGTGGGAACTTAGAAGTTAATGATAATACACGTTCATGTGCATCTTTTAGTGTTTGTTCATCTTCTGGGTTTTTTAGCACTAATGCTATAATGCGACCCACTTCTTCAACTGCTTCTTCATCGAATCCACGTGAAGTAACAGCTGGTGTTCCAAGACGAACGCCACTTGTTACGAAAGGTTTCTCTTGGTCAAAAGGTATTGTATTTTTATTACATGTAATACCTATTTCATCTAATGTATTTTCAGCTAACTTACCTGTTATACCAAGTGAACCTTTAACATCTACACAGATTAAATGATTATCAGTACCTCCAGATACAATTCGTAAACCTTCTTCTTCTAATGTTGCAGCTAATTTTTGAGCATTCTTAATTACTTGTTTTTGGTATTCCTTAAATTCTGGTTCTAATGCTTCTCCAAATGAAACAGCTTTCCCTGCGATAACATGCATTAATGGACCACCTTGTATTCCAGGGAAAATTGTTTTATCAATTTCTTTAGCATATTCTTCTTTACAGAAAATCATGCCCCCTCTTGGTCCTCTTAATGTTTTATGCGTAGTAGTAGTAACAAAGTCAGCAAATTCTACAGGGTTTTGGTGTAAACCAGCTGCTACTAAACCAGCGATATGTGCCATATCTACCATTAATTTAGCGCCAACTTCATCTGCAATTTCTTTAAATCGTTTAAAATCAATTTGTCTTGGGTAAGCAGATGCACCAGCGACAATTAATTTTGGTTTTGCTTCTTTTGCTACTTTCAAAATTTCATCATAGTCGATTTGTTCATCTTCTTTAGAAACACCATACTCTACAAAGTTATATAACTTCCCACTAAAGTTAACTTTAGATCCATGAGTTAAGTGTCCTCCATGACTTAAGTTCATTCCAAGCACAGTATCACCAGGCTCTAAAGCTACAAAGTACACAGCCATATTCGCTTGTGATCCTGAATGAGGTTGTACATTAACATGGTCTCCACCGAAAAGTGCTTTAGCTCTATCACGCGCTAAATTTTCCACGATATCAACATAGTCACAGCCACCATAATAACGACGACCAGGATAACCTTCTGCATATTTGTTTGTTAACACAGAACCTTGTGCTTCCATTACTGCTTCAGAAACAAAATTCTCAGATGCTATTAGTTCAATATTATTATTCTGTCTATCAAACTCTTTTTCCATTGCTTTGAAAAGTTCTTCGTCTTGCTTTTTAATTAATGACATGTACAATCCCTCACTTTTAAGAATTTAATACTTAGCTCTTGCGCCACCAATTAGCTTGGGGCGACTTTTAGCTACTGTAACAATAGCTTCTCCGATATTTTTAGTATCAATAGATATCGGTACTGCGACGTGCTTTAAATGCATACCAATTAATGTCTGACCAATATCAATGCCTTTATCGCATTGAATGTGTTCAACAACAACTGGGTCTTTCATGTGTTGATAAGCATAGGTTGATAAACTTCCTCCAGCGTTCACTTGAGGTATAACAGAAACTTCGGCCATTGAATAAGCATCGAATACTTCACGTTCTATAGTAATAGCACGATTAATATGCTCACAACCTTGAAAAGCAAAACGAACACCTGTCTCTTTATGTATCAATTCAAGACTATCAAACAGTTCTTTAGCTATTTCGATTGATCCATCTGATCCAATTTTAGAACCTCTTACCTCTGAAGTGGAACAACCGATGATGCATAGTTCATTCTTATTAAAGAATCCAATTGAATTAAGCTCATCCAATAATTGTTTTAAATGCTTAATCATGAACAACCGCCTTCAATCTTATCTATACGTCGTTGGTGTCTTCCGCCTTCGAATTCACTTGTTAACCAAGTTTTGACGATGAGAAGTGCCAAACCTTCGCCTATAACACGTTGGCCCATTGCTAATACATTAGAATCATTATGTTGTCTCGTAACTTCTGCGGTAAAAACATCATGCACAAGTGCACAACGAATCCCCTTTACCTTGTTCGAAGCAATAGACATACCAATTCCAGTTCCACAAATCAAAATTCCTTTATCAAATGTTCCATCTGCAACACTTTCTGATACCGGTCTTGCATAATCAGGATAATCTACTGATTCTCCTTCATGTGTACCAAAGTCTTTATATTCAATGTTCATTTCATCAAGTAATCTTTTTATTGCTTCTTTGTATTCAAAGCCACCATGGTCTGCTGCAATAGCTACTTTCATCTTCCCACCTCCCAATTTGTTTATACATTAATATTATAACGTATTTTCTATGTGTGTTATAGCGATTCTGCAAATTATTTGAATTCTTAACTACTCTGTAATAATTCTTTTATGAGAATACTCAGTTCTTCATAAGTATTTTGATAAATATTTTGTGGTCGCCCATAAGGATCAGAAATATCTCCTTTTTCACCTTTTACATACTCTTTTAGTGTATGAATATTTCCATGATTAAATTGTGACTCTAAAATCAGTTTATGTGATTCAGTCATAGTTAGTATTAGATCTGCATCTAAATCACTTGCTGAAAACTGTTGGGCTGTTCCAGGAACCGGTAAATTATTATTCATAATTATTTCCATAGATTGTATCGAAATAGGTGTACCCTCAAATGCAGAAATCCCCCTTGACTGAATGTCATAGTTTGGTTTTATGTCTTTAGCAATGGCTTCAGCTAAAGGACTTCTACATGTATTTCCAGTACAAATAAAAACTATTTTCACAATTCATCTTCTCCTTTTATATTATGGCCACTTGCTTTATCTATTCTGTTCATTAATGCAACGGTAGATTCATTTCGAATATATCCACTTATTAATATTTTATCTATATCTATAAGTTGGTCAGCTATTCTTAAAGCATCATATAAATCGTGATGCGCACCTTTAATATCTTTTGCATTTTTTCCTAATGGTATAAAAATCATTTCTTCTGAAATAAGTGATTCTATACTTTTAGGTCCAATAACAGCTATTCTTTCATCTTTATATACTGAACTTTTAATCGGTTTAGTTATACCTCCTTCAACCAATGTAACTGGTTGTGAAGGTGCATAATGTTTATATTTCATTCCAGGTGCTATTGGTTTCTCTATATCCATTTTTTCATTAACGACACTATTAGGTAATACATCATTAATCATCTCAGTCGTTATTGATCCTGGTCTAGCTATTTTAAAAGGGAAACTTGTACAATCTATTACTGTACTTTCAATACCTTCATCTACGTCTTCCGCTTGAATAATCCCAAAAATTCTACCTTCTAAATCATGCTTCACATGTTCAAATTTAGTAGGAGATGGTCTGCCACTAACATTTGCACTTGGTGCTGCGATAGGTAAATTAGTCAATTGCAGTATTTCTCTACCAATAATATGACTCGGCATACGTACCGCTACTGAATTTAAACCACCTGTTACTCGATCACTTAAAAATCCCTTTTTATACGGAACTATAAATGATATCGGTCCTGGCCAAAAAGCATCCATTAATATTTCTGCTTCTTTTGATATATTTTGAGTGAAATCATTTAACTGTGATTTATCATGAATATGAATAATTAGTGGATTATCTGAAGGTCTCCCTTTTGCTATATATATTTTTTTTACTGCTTGTTCATCTTTAGCATTTGCGCCTAAACCATATACAGTTTCAGTAGGTAATGCGATAAGCTCATTTTGTTGATATCCTTCAACGATTTGATTGATTTGTGGATAACTTTGTAAGTTGTGAACATACTTACGCACATCCCAAACGTATGTTTCCAAGGCATTTCTTCCCTTCTTTAAAGCATTTATTCTATAAAAATAAAAGTTATACACATAATGTGGATAACTCCAGTCATTTCGTGTATAACTTTTATTGATTTATCCAGTTAAATTGTATCATACGATTGTTTTGATTTATATCTTTGATAATTTCTAAGTTTTCTATATTATAATTTTCTTGAATGTAAGTTTTTAATATATCACCTTGCAAATAACCTATTTCAAATATAACAAGTCCACCTTGTGTTATTACTTTATCAAGATTCGATAGAATGTCTTTATATATAGCTAAACCATCATCATGAGCAAACAAAGCTAAGTGCGGTTCGTAATCTAATACAGTCTCAGACATTTGCTTTTGCTCGTCATATGAAATATAAGGAGGGTTAGATACTAAAATATCCACTTGAATATTTCTATCAATAAGTGGCTTTAGGGATTCTCCTAATAAAAATTCAACTTCAGTTTCTAAAAGTTTCGCATTTTCTTTTGCTATTGCAATTGCATTAGGACTAATATCAGTTGCTATAACTGACAAATCCGGTCGCTCTTTTTTTAATGAAATAGCTATCGCTCCAGATCCAGTACCAATATCGCACAAGACTAAATGCTTCTTATGAATCTTCTGTAGAGTTTGATATACAAGTTCTTCAGTTTCTGGTCTTGGTATCAACACATCTTGGTTTACTTTAAATTTCCTACCATAGAACTCCGCAAATCCAGCAATATATTGTACAGGTTCTCCTTTATACATACGTTCTCTATAAGACAAATATTCACTCAGTATGTTTTCAGGTACTTTTTCTTGAAAATTTAAAGCTATTTCTGTTCTCGACATCCCAGTAATATCTTCTAATAGCCAATCAGCACGAGAGGTTTCAAACCCTCGTGCTGATAATTCATCATAAGTTTCTTTTAATAACAATTGAAAATTATAATTGTCCATTATTAAGTTCTTCCAATTTCTCTGTTTGTTCATGCATTGTTAATGCATCTATTATTTCGTCAACTTTACCTTCCATTATTTGATCTAATTTTTGTAAAGTTAGACCTATACGATGATCTGTTACTCTATTTTGTGGATAATTATATGTTCTTATTCTTTCAGAGCGGTCCCCTGTACCTACTGCTGATTTTCTCTTTTCAGCATATTTCGCATTTTCTTCTCGAACCATCATATCGTAAACTCTAGCTTTCAATACTTTAAAAGCTTTTTCACGGTTTTTAATTTGTGATTTTTCTGATGATGTAGCAACTATTCCAGTTGGTACATGTGTAATACGTACTGCTGAATCTGTTGTGTTAACGTGCTGTCCACCAGAACCACTTGAACGATAAGTTTCTATTTTCAAATCTTCAGTTCTAATATCTATTTCAACGTCTTCTGCTTCTGGTAATACAGCAACAGTTGCAGTCGATGTATGAATTCTGCCACCTGATTCAGTTTCTGGAACACGTTGTACACGATGAGCACCATTCTCATATTTAAGTTTACTGAATGCACCATTACCTTGAATTGAGAAACTCACTTCTTTGTATCCACCATGATCGCTTATATTTTCTTCGACAACATCAATTTTATATCCATTAGCTTCTGCAAATCTAGAATACATTCTAAATAAATCACCTGCAAAGATTGCTGCTTCATCCCCACCAGCTGCACCGCGAATTTCCATAATTACGTTTTTATCGTCATTAGGGTCTTTAGGAATCAATAATAATTTTAATTCTGATTCTAATTCTGGAATACGTTTAGTTAGACTATTAATTTCTTCTTTCAACATTTCTTGGTCTTCTTTGTCTGAAGTTTCATCTAACATTAATTTAGCATCTTCAATGTCACCATTTACAGATTTATAAGTTCTATATACATCGACAGTTTTTTGTAAATCAGATTGTTCTTTAGAGTATTTTCTCAATTTGTCAGTATCTGATACTACGTCTGGATCGCTTAACAATTCATTTAACTGTTCGTATCTATTTTCAACAATTTCTAATTGATCAAACATTTATATCACTCCTTGTTTCGGTTCTTATTATATGATGATCTCTACATCTCGGTTCATAACTTTCGTCTGCTCCTACTAATATAATGGGATCATCAATATGAGCTGGTTCACCGTTTATTAATCTTTGTGTTCTACTTGATGGTGCGCCACATACTGCGCAAACAGCTTGCAATTTTGTAACGATTTCAGCAACTGCCATCATTTCAGGCATAGGTTCAAAAGGTACACCTTTAAAGTCCATGTCTAAACCTGCTACAACTACACGATAGCCCTCTTCTGCTAATTTTTGAGCTACTTCCACAACTTCATTGTCGAAAAATTGAACTTCATCTATTCCAATTATATCAATACCTTGTAAATCACGATGTAAAATTTCACTTGAGTGCTCTATACTTATTGCATCTAGTTGGTTGCCATTGTGAGATACTACAGCTTCTTCACTATAGCGATTATCGATAGATGGCTTAAATACTATTACATTTTGTTTAGCATATAAACCTCTTCTCAGACGTCTTATAAGCTCTTCTGACTTACCACTAAACATGCTTCCGCAAATACATTCTATCCATCCGGAATGGTAATTTTCGTACATATTACTTATCCACCTTTTTCAACATAATCGCTTAATTATATCATATTATTTTTACATATTTATTAATAATTACAAAAAAAAGCATCCTTTAAAAAAGGATGCTTGATTCGCTTCATAATTAGTTGTTTGATTTGAAACCAAATTTTTTGTTGAAGCGTTCCACACGACCATCCGCAGATGCGAATTTTTGACGTCCTGTATAGAATGGATGTGAATCTGAAGAGATATCTAAACGGATAACTGGGTATTCGTTACCATCTTCCCATTCCATAGTTTCGTTAGAACTACGTGTTGAACCACTTAAGAATTTGAAGTCTGTAGTTGTATCTAAAAAGATAACTTTATTATACTCTGGATGAATTCCTTGTTTCATTTTTTTCAGCTCCTTTGCCCTGAACCATCTGGAACAGAGTTTATTTGTGACTAATTCACTCAATACTTACATATTATATATGTTGAAGAATTAAATTGCAACCTTAAATTTATATAATCGGTTTACCTGTTTTGGCACTTTCAACCATTGATTTTCTTAAAACTTCAAAGAATTCAGCATTAGACTTAGTACGTTTTAATTTTCTTATAAATCTTTCAGAGAAATCATTCTGATCCGTAAATAAATTACGTAATTGCCAAATCATTTCAAGTTCATTAGTTTCTAACAACAATTCTTCTTTACGAGTAGAACTTCTTCTAATGTCAATAGCAGGAAACACTCTTTTTTCTGATAGTTTACGGTCTAAATGAAGTTCCATGTTACCTGTACCTTTAAATTCCTCATAAATCATATCATCCATACGTGAACCTGTTTCAACTAAAGCAGTAGCTAGAATTGTTAAACTACCTCCAGCTTCGATATTTCTTGCCGCTCCAAAGAAATGTTTTGGTCTATGAAGTGAAGCCGGATCTAAACCACCAGATAGTGTTCTACCACTTGGCGGTACGACTAAATTATAAGCTCTAGCAAGTCTTGTGAGTGAATCCATTAAAATAATAACATCTTCACCAATCTCAACTAAACGCTTAGCTCTTTCCAATAACAATTCTGCAACTTTTACATGGTGTTCAGGTGGCTCATCAAAAGTAGAGTTAACAACTTCTGCTTGTTCAACTGAACGTTCTATATCTGTTACTTCCTCTGGGCGTTCTCCAATTAATAATATAAATAATTTTGCTTTAGGTTGGTTAATTGCAATTGCATTTGCAATTTCTTTAAGCAATGAAGTTTTACCAGCTTTTGGAGGTGCAACAATCATGCCGCGTTGACCAAGACCTATTGGAGTAATTAAGTCCATAATTCTTGTTGAGTGCTTTTTATCTGTTGTTTCTAATCGGATACGTTCTTGTGGGTATAGAGGAGTTAACGCTTGAAAGTGCGGTCTTTTCTTTACTTCTTCTGCATTTTGGTCATTTACAAAATCAACTTGCAGTAATCCATAATATTTTTCATTTTCTTTAGGCTTTCTAACTTTACCCGTTACTTTGTCACCTTTTTTAATTTCGAAACGTCTAATTTGACTAGCAGATATATAAATATCTTTCTCGCCTTTGGAATAATTTACAGTTCGAAGAAAACCATAACCATCTGGTTGAATATCATCTAGGATACCTTCCATATAGTAATTACCGTCTTTCTCCATTTGAGCTTCCATAATAGCTAAGACAAGTTCTTTTTTATTTAATTTACTATAATTTGTTATTCTAAATTCTTTTGCCTTAGTTGTTAATTCTTTAGTTGTATAATTCTTGTATAATTCGTGAAACGATTCATACTGTGGACTTGTTCTAACTCTTTCAGCCATTTTTATGACACCCATTTCTTAAAATCTAATTCTTTTATTGTAATACCAGATTTATAATCTGCCTTTAAACTATAGCATTTTTTTAGGATGATGACAAAATAAGTTATAGATATAAATAAGAAAAATAACTGCCTTTGTGAACACTTCTTGCACGTTTCAATTATATAATATTACTTATAAGCACACTTTCAATCCAGTCATCTATTGTCAATATAATGATTAGAGGCTGAGACAATTAATTGTCTCAGCCTCTTCCAATTTAAACTTTATTTATAATAACCAGGGATTGCTTTTACTTCTAGGAATTCTTCAATTCCGTAGTCTCCCCATTCTCTACCAATTCCTGATTGTTTGTAACCACCGAATGGTAAGTTTGGTTGTCTGCCTGCATCATTAATTTCAACAGTACCTGCTTCTAATAATTTAGAAACTTCTCTTACTTTATCTTTATCGTTTCCGTATACGTATGCTGCTAAACCATAAATTGTATCGTTTGCAATTTCAATTGCTTCATCAAGGTCTTTATAAGTAATGATTGTACCTACTGGACCAAATATTTCTTCTTGAGCAATTGTCATATCATTTGTAACGTCTGTGAATAATGTTGGTTTAACAAAATATCCTTTTTCTAGTCCATCAGGTTTACCTACACCACCGTGAAGTAATGTTGCACCTTCATCGATACCTTTTTGGATATAGCTTTGTACAGTATCAAATTGTTTTTTAGATACTACAGGACCTGTATCTTGACCTTCTTCTCTTGGGTTACCAACTTTAACATTTTCAATTGCTTTTTTAGCTGCAGCAATAAATTCATCTTTAATGCTTTCTGGAACTAATGTACGAGTTGCTGCTGTACATACTTGACCTGTATTTTGTACAAATTTAGCAACTGCGCCTTTAGCAGCTTTTTCAATATCCACATCATCTAAAACTACTAATGGAGATTTGCCACCTAGTTCTAATGATACTTTTTTGAAGTCTTTAGCTGAGTTTTCCATAATTTTTCTACCTGTTGGTCCTGAACCTGTAAATGACATCATACGAATATCAGGATGACTACTTAATGGATCACCGACACTTTGTCCATCACCATTCACTAAGTTAAATACACCTTTTGGCACGCCAGCTTTTTCAAATATTTCAGCTAAAATAATTGCCGCAAATGGTGTTTCTTCGGATGGTTTCAATACTACTGGTGAACCTGCAGCAAAAGCACCTGCTAATTTCAATGAAGTTTGATTAGTTGGGAAATTCCAAGGTGTAACTAAACCTGCAACACCAATTGCTTCTTTGACTACAAGGTCATCTCCACGACGTTCTTCAAATTGTATTGAATCGATTGCTTTACTTGCTTCTCTAAAGTGATTCAATCCCATTTGATAATGAACTGATTCAGATTTCTCAATTGGTGAACCTAATTCATCTGTCATAACATCTATTAAATCTTCTTTTCTATTTTCATATTCGTCTGCGATTCTTTCTAATAAAGCTTTTCTTTCTTCTAAAGAAGTATTTCTAAATTTCACATAGACTTTTTTAGCAGCTGCAACTGCATCATCAACATCTTGTTTGTTTCCTGCTGCTATTTGACCCATTACTTCTTCAGTAGCTGGGTTAATTACATCAAGAGTTTTTCCACTGTGGCTACTTACCCATTCGCCATTTATAAATTGTTTGATATCTTGTCTCATCAATTATCTACTCCTTTATATTTGTTACAGCTATTATTATAGTACGAAACATACATATAATTAAAATGATGTGTTTATAGATTGTAAAGTGTGTACTAAAACAAAAAATAAGAGCCCCACCAGCTAAAAGTAATCTATACTTTGCTGATGGGACTCTTATTTTCCCTTACGAATGGTTTTCTTCTAACTCAACATTTCGCTGTGCCCACTCTTCTAATGGTACAAGAGCTTGAGCTAGCTCATAACCTTTATTAGTTATTTGATATTCAACAGATAGAGGCGTTGTTGTAACAACTTTCTTTTCAACTAATCCCCAGTCACTTAACTCGGTTAATTTAAGAGATAACGCTCTAGGTGTAATACGTTTAAGGTCTCTTTTCATATCAGAAAAATGAGCAGATCGTTCATCACAACGTGATAAATAATTGAGTATCAAACCATTCCAACTGCGTCCTATAACTTTAAATGTTTCTTCTAAATAAGGACATACTTCCATGTTACTCACCTCTTTAACTTCTATATTACAATTATACTACACTTTATATACAAAGTATACATTTTATACTCGTTATACTGTTTCTGTCCAAATATCAGCGCCTAATGCTTTTAGTTTATCCACTATTCCACTATATCCTCTGTGAATATGATTAACATTATAAACAGTTGTGACGCCATCAGAGATCAAACCGGCAATTAAAAGTGAAGCGCCAGCTCGTAAATCACTTGCAGCTACACTTGCTCCAGTTAATTTTGAAGGATAATAAATAGCTGTTCCATTTTCTAAACTAACTTTAGCACCCATTCTAATAAGTTCATCGACATGTTTAAATCTAGCTGGGTAAATTGTTTCTGTTATTTTACTTTGACCATTAGCTTTTAATAATAACGGAGTGAAAGGTTGTTGTAAGTCAGTAGCAAAACCAGGATAAACAGAAGTTTGAATATCTACCGGCTTATACTCGTCTTTCCCTTTAATTAAAATAGAGTCTTCACCAAGTTCTATTTCAGTACCCATTTCTTTTAATTTAGCAATCAATGGTTCTAAATGTAATGGAATTATATTCTCTATATATACTTCTTCACCCATAGCAGCTGCCGCACACATATACGTTCCAGCTTCAATTCTATCAGGTATTATTGCATGCTTTGTGCCGTGTAATGATTCTACACCTTCAATTTTCAATGTATCTGTACCAGCACCTCTAATTTTTGCACCCATATTATTTAATAGAGTAGCAACATCAACAATTTCAGGTTCTTTTGCAGCGTTTTCAATTACTGTTTTCCCTTTAGCTAATGAAGCAGCTAACATAATATTAATCGTTGCACCAACACTTACAACATCCATAAATATTTTTGCACCAACTAATTCTTCAGCAATTAAATACATAGCACCTTGCTCATTAGTCACTTTTGCACCTAATGCTTCAAAACCTTTTATATGTTGATCAATTGGTCTAGGTCCTAATGGGCATCCACCAGGTAATCCAATAACACATTTTTTAAATCGTCCAAGCATAGCGCCCATCATATAATATGATGCTCTTAATGACTGAACTTTATTATTTGGCAATGGTAAATTAACTGCGTCACTAGAGTCTACTACAAGTTGGTCACCATCTAAATCTGTCTTTATATTTAAATCGCCTAATAAGCTCATTAACGTTTTTACATCTGAAATATCTGGTAGACCATCTAAAGTTACAACATCATTTGCCATCAAACTAGCAGGTATTAATGCTACTGCACTATTTTTAGCCCCGCTTATTTGTACTTTGCCGTTTAACTTGTTTCCACCTTTTATTTTTATAACTTCTTGAGACATATGTTTACTCCTTTACTTCATCGTCTTAGAGAATGCATACTCTCTCAACATGAATAGATAATTATTTCCATTATATACTATTCAATAACATAAACGCAAAAACATAAAAAGTAAATACTAATAACTTAATTTATTTAAAAACTGGATTAATTAGCGAAGAGTTCACCTAAGACATAAATTAAGTCAGGAGTTAATCTATGACAACCTCAAAATCATACTAAAACAATGAAAGGCTGGGACAAATTAAATTGTCCCAGCCTCATATTTTATTCTTAGTATTAAGAATTTAATTTAATTATGCTTGGTTAGAAGTACCAAATTCTTGGATTTTACCTTTAACTGTAGCTTTAATTGCTTCACGAGCAGGTCCTAAATATTTACGTGGATCGTAAACTTCACTGTCGTTATTTAACACTTCACGAACTGCTTTTACAGATGCAATTTGGTTTTCAGTGTTAACGTTGATTTTAGCTGTACCGAATGGAATAGCTTTTTTGATATCGTGAGTTGGGATACCAGTACCACCGTGTAATACTAATGGTAATCCAGTAGAAGCTCCGATTTCTTCCATTTCTTTAAATCCTAATTTTGGTTCACCTTTGTAAGGTCCGTGTACTGAACCTAATGCAGGTGCTAAAGTATCAATACCAGTTCTTTCAACAAGTTCTTGACATTCTTTAGGATCAGCATAGATTACGCCTTCTGCAACAACGTCATCTTCTTGTCCACCAACAGTTCCTAATTCTGCTTCTACAGAAACACCGTTAGCATGAGCGTATTCAACTACTTTAGAAGTAATTTCAATGTTTTCTTCGAATGAGTGATGAGAAGCATCAATCATTACTGAAGTAAATCCAGCATCAATCGCTTCTTTACATTTTTCGAAACTTGAACCGTGGTCAAGGTGAATTGCAACTGGAATTGTAATGTTGTAATCTTCCATTAAACCTTCAACGATTTTAACAACAGTTTTGAAACCACCGATGTAACGTCCAGCTCCTTCAGATACACCAAGAATAACTGGTGCATTTTCTTCTTGTGAAGCTTGAAGAATAGCTTGTGTGAATTCTAAGTTATTGATGTTGTATTGTCCAACAGCATAACCGTTTTCTTTCGCTTTAATTAACATTTCTTTCATTGAAACTAAAGGCATTGAGTTTCCTCCTATTGTGCAACGCACGTATTATTTACAAGATAATTATATCAAACTTTATTAACATATGCACCTTTTGAAAGCCCTATCCTAAATGTTTTCTTACAATTTTCATAACTTCTTGAATTGTAAACGGCTTCATTAGCACTCCAGTAATATTTCCTTTATTTAAGATTTCTATCTCTGTTGATGATTGAAATGCTGAAATAATATAAACAGGTATTATTTTGTTCGTTTTTCTAATTTCTGTAAAAACTTCTTCACCAGAAATGCCAGGCATTCTTTTATCTATAAAGATAAGTTTATAAGAATTTTTATTAAATAATTCAATACCATCGCGACCATTTTTAGCAGTATCAACTTTAAAATGATTTAATTCCAATATTTCCTTTAATAATTGTCTAATATTCTTTTCATCATCTATAATAAGTACATCCATTGAAGATACCTCGCTTTTTCTATAAAATAAATTTAATTACGTTTATAAGGAGAATACACATTGCTTAAAATTTTTAATACCCAACTAAATGGTATATTCACTAAAATAGATGCTCAATTAGAAGAAATTGAAATTGCATCACAGTTACTCATGCAAGCGGCAAACGGCGAAGGTAAAATATTTATTAAAACTTTTGATGAAATCAACTATTTCAGTGAATTTATGACAAAAAGTACTGAAAGCCTACCGCATTCAATAACATTAGATTCATTAGAAGAAATCAATACGATTGATACAACAGATCGCGTCTTATTGGTTGGTTCATTTTTTACACCCGAACTGAATCAATGGATTAAAAAATTAATTGATGAAGATATCGATTTCGTAGTTATTTCAAATAAAGATAAAGAGCATAACACACATGAATCACTAATGCATTATATAGATTTATCTACACCTAGAGCGATTGTCCCAACTGCAGATTACAGCAAAATCATTACACCACATCTTATGGCTTTAAATTATATATATTATATCATGTTTGCTGAAATGTATGAGATGAAGCAAGATTTAAATGAAGAATAATTTTCATCCATTATAAAAGCTCATCACGTAAAATTACGTGATGAGCTTTGTTATTATTTATTTATTTTTGATACTCGCTTCTACAAATCCTCTAAATAATTTTTGTGGACGTGTAGGTCTTGATAGAAATTCTGGATGGAATTGACAAGCTACAAACCATGGATGATTTTCTAGTTCTACTATTTCAACTAAACGACCATCTGGACTTGTTCCTGAGAATCTCATGCCTTCAGATTCTAATCTTTCGCGATATTCATTATTAAATTCATAACGGTGACGGTGTCTTTCATCAACTTCTACTTCACCGTAAACGTCATGGGCAATTGTACCTTCTTCAATTTTACATGGGTATACACCTAATCTTAAAGTACCACCTAAATCTTCAATATCTTTTTGTTCTGGTAATAAGTCAATAATTGGATAAGGTGTATTTGGATTTAATTCTGCTGAATGAGCATCATGTAACCCAACTACATTTCTAGCAAATTCAACTGTTGCTAATTGCATACCTAAACAAATTCCTAAATAAGGAATATTGTTTTCACGGGCATATTGTATAGCTAAAATTTTACCTTCAACACCTCTATCACCAAAACCACCAGGTACTAAAATACCATTAACATCTGATAATTCTTGTTGATAGTTCTTGTCATTTAAGTGTTCAGAATTTATCCATTTTATTTCTATATCTGATTTAAAGTCATAACCAGCATGTTTCAATGCTTCTACTACTGATAGATAAGCATCTTGTAAGCTCACATATTTACCTACTAAACCAATTTTCACTGTTCCTTCTAAATTACGAACAGTATCTAATAATTGGTTCCATTCAGTTAATTCCGCTTCTGCTGCAGCATCTAAAGATAATCTTTCAATAACAATATCATCCATATGCTGTTCTTGTAGTGCTAATGGTATTTGATACAATGTATCTGCATCACGACACTCGATAACAGCACGTTTGTTGATGTCACAGAATAATGCAATTTTATCTCTTAAGTCTTGCGTCATTTCATATTCTGTACGTACAACAATTAAATCAGGTTGAATACCTAAACCTCTTAACTCTTTAACACTATGTTGAGTTGGTTTAGTCTTCATCTCACCTGCTGCTTTAATATAAGGAAGAAGCGTACAATGGATGTACATAACATTTTCACGACCAAGATCACTCTTGATTTGTCTGATTGCTTCAATAAATGGAAGTGATTCAATATCACCAGTAGTACCACCAATTTCAGTAATAACTACATCAGCGTTCGTGCTTTCACCCGCCATCAATAATCTTGATTTAATTTCATTTGTAATATGTGGAATAACTTGAACTGTTCCACCTAAGAAATCTCCACGTCTTTCTTTCTTTAAAACGTGTGAATAAACTTTACCTGCTGTTACGTTAGAATATTTATTTAAATTTATATCAATAAATCTTTCATAATGACCTAAATCTAAATCTGTTTCAGCACCATCTTCAGTTACGAATACTTCGCCATGTTGATATGGACTCATAGTACCTGGATCCACATTCAAGTATGGGTCAAATTTTTGAATTGTTACATTTAATCCTCTATTTTTAAGTAATCTTCCTAGTGATGCTGCAGTGATACCTTTACCAAGAGACGAAACTACGCCACCTGTTACGAAAATGAACTTTGTCATGATTGTACCTCCATTTGATAATTAAAAAATAAAAAACGCTCCCACTTACATTATTTAAAATGTAAGGAGGGAGCGTTATATTTATACGTTGTCCTATTTAAAGGAGCCCAAATAAAATATTACCATCTTTTAAAGAAAAGTCAATTAAAATTCTTTTTATTCTTCTTCCTCTTCTTCATCGTCTTCTTCCTCTTCATCGACAACAAGACCTGCTTCGTCTAATTCATCCTCAACCTCTTCATCTTCTGGGTCTTCAGGATCATTTAGTCCTTCTTCATCATCTTGTACGATCGTAATGTCAAGGTCCTTAGTTTTGTCTTCTTCGCCTAATAATGAAATTTCTGAATCTGCTTCATCTTCTTCATCAAGTACGTTGAATTTTTGGATAGTAGGTGCGATTTTTTCTTCAATATCATCTACTGAATACCAATCACGTAAACCCCAAATATTCTCTCCAACACTTAAAAATCGTCCATCAGTATTTAAATCAGTATAAAATTGTAAAATACGATTTTCAATTTGTGAATCTTTATAATTACCTAATCTTTTGAATTCGTCTACCATGTCATATAGGTTTGTTTCTTTGCCGTTCTCTGTTAATAAAATATAAGCCATTTCGATAAATGAATGCTCATCTACCATCTCTTTAGTGAAATCTTTTAATTTCATCTTTACTCTTCCTTTCAACAATCGAACTATTGTCGCACATTAATATTTATAATCATAACAGTTTACGATTATAATTGACAAGCTGATTTTTAGCAAATGTTTGTTAATACTTAATATATTTCATAAGTTTGATATAGTCTTCTGATTTTTGTATTTCTACAAACCTTGCTTTCTCACATAAAGGCTTTAATTTGTTGTTTGAACCAAATAAAGTAATATGTATTTCTTTCTTATCTTCAAATCTTCTACGTACGAAGGTACTCAACTGTCTTAAAGCACTTTCTGCTATACCTTCTTTTCTTTCATTTTCTTCTACTTCTATACTTCGAATATCAAAGATTTGTCCTTTATCTTCCAATACAATAATGCCCACTTTTTGCTTATCTTTCATTAAATGAATATCTACAAACTCGTTATCTAAATTATCTTCATTTAATACTAACTTTAATGATGATACATATTTAGAATCTAAATCTAAATAATATAAACGTTCTTTACCTAGAGGACCTTCTTCTTTAGTTGCGGTATGCATAAAGCCTGCTCTTTCATATAAATTCCATGCAGCCTCATTTTCAGCATCTACTACTAAATATAAATGATCAAAATCAGGGAACACAAATTGTACATATTCCGGTAAATTCATCATTATCGTTGTTCCATATCCATTACCTTGATACTTTTCATTAATTGATAAAGAACGAATATATACTACATTATCTGGTGTATCATAACCTTCATGTTGATAATATTTATGAAGGACAAAAAAACCAATAATTTCATTTTTCTCATTCACAACGATATTTGGCCTTCTATCAGGATCATTAATAGCCCCATCTAACACTTCTTTTGGCAATGAAGAATAAATTTGTTGACGCTCATTTAAACGAAAGTCATATAGCGCCGTTCTCATACTTTCTTCAAAAGGTTTAATTTCAATATCACCGAATTGTTTTGCTTTCATTATTTAAATCCCCCCGTGTATTTATACATATCATACCGAACTTTATGTTCAATGCGCAATTAAGAACCTTATTATCTATTTATAAATTCTATGTTAATATCAATTTTGTAAGGGTACTAAAATAAAGACTGCATTATTTATGAAGGGGGAAAATTATGAATCAGTCTGAAGAGCATCACGACAATAAGAATAATAAAACAACATTAGTTTTCTGGGTATCTATGTCTATTATAATATTGGTTACGCTAACTGCAGGAATATTTCCTAAAGGGTTTGGCAAATATGCCAATATATTATACACATTTATATCAAATAGTACGGGATGGTTATTCTTAATAATTGTTTTTGTATTAGATATTTTCTTAATCGGCTTAGCAATTACAAGGTTTGGTCGTTTTAAACTCGGAAGAGATGACGAAGAACCAGAATTTTCATTTATTTCTTGGATTGGTATGCTATTTTCAGCTGGCTTAGGTGTCGGTATCGTTTTCTGGGGTGTGGCAGAACCAATGACACACTACTTAAAATCACCTTTGCCAAATGAAGTAGATGGTAGCACTTTAGAATCTGCACGATTAGCTATGGGATATACTTTCTTCCATTGGGGAATTTCACAATGGTCTATCTTTGCGATGGCTGGATTAATCGTAGCTTATTTTCAATTTAGAAAACGTAGAGATGGATTAATTTCCACAGCTATGGAACCCGTATTTGGTGAAGCTTACAAGAAACCTTACAGAAATATCATCGATGTACTTGCTATTGTAGCTACAGTAATGGGTATAGCGACATCAATTGGTCTCGGTATTTTACAAATCGGTGGCGGTCTTCATCATGTCTTTAATATTCCTAATAATAATTGGACTAAAATCATCATTACAGTAATTATGACTGTATTATTCCTTGGATCAGCTGCATCAGGTTTAAATAAAGGGGTTAAATGGCTAAGTAACGCAAATATCTTTATTTGTTTTGCATTACTATTATTTATTTTAGTATTAGGTCCAACACAGTTTATATTTGAAACATTCACACTCGCGATTGGTGATTACATTTCTAATTTCGTACAATATAGTTTACGATTAAACCCTTATGAAGGTGACAATTCATGGCTTCAACAATGGACAGTATTCTATTGGGCTTGGGTTATTGCTTGGTCACCATTTATTGGTGGTTTCGTAGCACGTGTTTCCCGTGGTAGAACAATTCGTGAATTTGTTATTGGTGTACTAATTATTCCACCACTTATTTCATTTGCTTGGATTGCTACATTTGGTGGAACAGCAATATACTTAGTAATCAATAAAGGTGCAAGTATTGCCGAAGACGTTAAAGGAGATTATACAGTAGCCTTATTCTCCTTATTATCACACTTCCCGTTTTACGAAGCGACTAGTGTATTAGCAATAATATTAATCTTCTTATTCTTAGTTACAAGTGCAGACTCAACTACATTCATTCTATCAAGTATGTCTGATAGAGGATCAGTCACACCACCCTTTAAATATAAAATCGTTTGGGGTACACTGATTGGGGCAATCTCAGTATCAATGACATTAGCCGGTGGATTAGAAAGTTTACAAACCGCCTCCATAGTTGCTGGGTTACCATTTGCATTTATACTATTTCTCATGATGTTCTCAATTATGAAAGCATTAAGAAGAGAACCATCCGAACACTTTAAAATGACTTATATCAAAGATGACACAGATTTCTCTAAATCCTTAGAAGAACGTGAAGAAGAAGAAAATAAGAAATAGAACACAAAAGCACTTCCCAGGGTGGGAAGTACTCAGACTTTGGATAAACTGAACTTAAATTTATAAGTTCAGTTTATTTTTTTGTTTTAATAAGTATTTTTACTGTGTCCATTAATATTTTTTTAATTCCTCTATAACTAGTCCATTTCATAATGGACAGGTTTATCAGTAGATTTATTTAACATAGAATCAACTCCTAATTAAAATTTCATCTATTTTATAAAATAATTTGTTAATATTTGGTGTTTTTTTTGCGCTGACTCCTGCGGGAAAAGCATGATTCGAAGACTACAGGCTGAGAACATGCCCGCGGAAAGCATGCGCATAAAAAAATGTCAGCAAAGTCTAAGACTTTGTCGACACTCTGAGCACTTCCCACCGTGGGAAGTGCTTTTTATTTTTAAATTGAATGAATTGAAAAATAAATAATATATACAATGATCCACACGATTAACCACATTGAAACTTTCAAATATTGATTTAAATTTTTAAAAATAATATGACTTAAAAAATAAGCAATGTAACTCGTTAAAATAAATCTCAATAATCTCGCAAAGAAACTAATGACCACGAATGTAAAAAACGAAATCCCTTGTTGATAACTTAACATTGCATAAAGTTTATAGGGCACACCAAATAAGGGTGCTTCTATCAATCCTAGAACGCCTTTGTCTTCTAAAGAAGTCATAACATGTTCAAACATATACTCGTGAATTCCTGGTATTTTAAGCATTACTGATTCCAAAAACGTTAAATGTTGAATAGAAATGATATAGACGATTACACCACCTATTACTGCTCCAGTAATCGCAATTATGTTTGCTAGTAATATTTTGAATTTACTTTTTTGTTTCATTGCATAATATGTTAATGCAACATCTGGAATGATAAAAAATATGATTGCTTCTAAAAATGCCCATACAAAGATGATTACCATTCTTTAAAATCACCTTCATTTCTCAAATCATTCATACTACTATTCAGTTCATCCATAAATTCTTTTCTATTTTTATTAAAAAGAAATGACTGACCTACAAAAATATCTACGAAGAATGGTACAAATAATTTTGATCCTTTAGGTAATGATTTTCCTAAACCATGTAAAAATAATGGCTGAATGGGTATATCAGGTCTTTCTCTCATTAAGTAATAAATACCAGACTTATACTTTGAAAGTTTTTCTGGTTCTCCTCTACTACCTTCAGGATATAAAATAATAATACTTCCTTCATCCAATGCTGTAACAATTGGTTCAAATAGCCCTTTTATATCCCGAGTCATTTTTCTTTCTATTGGAATAATCTGCATAATATTAATTGAAAACCATTTTAAAAGTTTATTCTTAAAAAAATAATCACCCGCTGCAACAGGTCGAGCTTTTTTAAATCCTTTTCCTTGGAATAACGACAGCAATACAAGTGTATCTAAATGTGAATTATGATTAGCGATAATCACTATTGGTCCTTCTTTAGGTAACCATTCTCTTCTGCGTATATTTAAACCTAAAACAATTAGGATGATTGGTTTAATTATCATTGTAAATATAATGAGTCTTAACATATTAGTTCACTCCTTAAAAGTAGAAGAACCTTACAAAGTGGAAGAATAATGGCGCTGTGTAAGTCAGGGAATCAACTCTATCTAAAATACCACCATGACCTGGAATAGCTTGTGAAGTATCTTTAATATTTAAATCTCTTTTCAATGCTGATATATTCACGTCTCCAATAAATCCCATAATACTAATGTAAATTCCCGCTATAATCATTCCTAAAAGCGTAAATGGTGTTAAAAATGGTGCAATACATAATGATAAAATGGTAGTTGCTAAAATGCCGCCAACAAAACCTTCCCAAGTTTTATTCGGACTCACTTTAGGTACAATTTTGTGTTTACCAAATGCTTTACCAAATAAAAATTGGAACACATCATTAGCTTGCGTTAATATCACTAGAAATAGTACAAGACTCGCGCCAGGAACAGTACTTTTTTCACCTGGTAAGACAATTAAATAAGCTAGATGACTTAGGCTAAATACCATAAGCATTAATCCCCACTGAACGGATCCCATCGATTGTAGAAAACCTTTTGTCTCACCGATAAATATGGCTTGTATAGGGATAAATAAGAACATATATACTGGTATAAAAATAATGAACATGCCGTAAAAACCGAAATAAATAAATGTAAACTGAATTGGTATGGATAAATATGCCCAGAACAAGACAGCTCTATGACTACGATTTGTTGGAATAAGTGAAAAATATTCTTTCAAAGCTAGGAAACACAATAAAGCTAGAAATATCAAAGAAACTGTAGAATGAATGACAAGTGCTATCGTAAAAATGATGCACATGCCCCACCATGATTTAATACGCAATTTAATTTCAGTAAAATCTTTATCGGGATAACGTTTCGTTAAATAAGCACAAATCAAACTAGATAAGACTAATACAATAAATACGCCAATCATAACGACAATCATTTCGTTTGATATCTTTCCTAAATTCATTATTTTGCCTCCTCTAACCCCTTATTTATTCTATTGTAAATATTTACAATCATAAGTATTGAACAAATATAAAATACAAAATGTAAATACGGTATAACATTCAATTGAACAAATATTAAGAAGCTAATTAAACCGACTATAAATGCTCTATCACTTTTCCCCATCGGTCCATCATACCTTCTTGAACTACCTATTACTTGAACGGTTACACCAGCCATTTCACTTATAATAGATAAAGCAATAAATAAAATAATCCCTACACCAAAATCATGAGCTATAAATAAGAATGGAATAAATAAACAAACATCACTTATTACATCCCCTAGTTCATTCAATAATAACCCTAACTTAGATTTCATATTATATTTTTTTGCCATAACACCATCAATTGCATTTAATGCCATCCTTACAAACATAACAATTGGCATTAAGATATACACCCATTTATTATCATGAAACACACTTAATACAGCTCCAGTAACAATTGATAATAACAACGCCAAGATTGTAACTTGATTTGGTGTCATACCGATGTTCCTCATCCATTTTACTATTGGCATTAGTAATTTTTGAAATTTTGGTTTTATTTCGTATATGCTAATCAATAAAGAACACCCCATTATCTTTTGTTTCCATCTTATCATGTAACGATACATTTTCTACTAATTATTTTTTGTTTCGTTAATTTATCAATTACATTAATTTATAGTATAATAGCAATAATTTATTTCTTAATTTGAAGAGGTGTTTTTGTGAAGATTGGAATTGATGCGGGAGGTACACTTATTAAAGTTGTCACTGAAACGAACAATAAAAGAACATTTAAAAAATGGTTAACAACTCAAATAGACCAAGTAGCCGAATGGTTAAATCATATTGATAAGGCTGATATTTCTATCACTGGAGGAAAGGCTCAATATTTAGATTCGATAATTAAGCATAATGTAAAGCGTAGCATTGAATTTGAAGCTACTTATACAGGTATCCAAATTTTATTAAAAGAACATGATATTCATTTAGATACATATATATTTTCAAACGTAGGAACAGGAACTTCTATCCACTACGCAACAGCACAAAATCAAGAGCGAGCTGGCGGTACAGGAGCTGGTGGAGGCATGATACAAGGTTTAGGCTATTTACTTACCCAAATCAGTGATTATGAAGAATTAGTCCAAACTGCAATAAACGGAGATAGAGATAAAATAGATTTGAAAGTTAAACATATCTATAAAGGCGACAAAACACCTATTTCTGGAGATTTAACAGCAGCCAACTTCGGCCATGTATTACAAAACATCCATGATGATTTCCCAAATGCAGATCGATTAGCTGCCGTTATGGGAATTGTGGGTGAAACTGTTACAACAGTCTCGATTCATGCTGCAAAACAATTTAAAACTGAAAATGTTGTCTATATCGGGTCATCATTTGTAAACAATGACTTACTTCGAAATATAGTCGTAGATTATACAATTTTACGTGGTTTAAATCCTTACTTCATTGATAACGGAGAATTCTCTGGAGCATTAGGTTCTATATATTGCTAAATAATAAGGAGGATCACTCATGAAAATGATCGAACCAAAATTACAGAAAGAATTTGAGTTTACAGAAGATCAAGAATATACATTATTACAATCTTCTTACGATTTATACTTTAATAAAACAACAATTCATTTTGATGACGAAACAAGTCAAATAGATACAATTTATTTCAACCAATGCACATTTGAATCAGTTGATTTCACAAAAATTCATGCACTAGATATTGTATTTAAAGGATGCGATTTATCAAATTGTGTCTTTAATGATGCGTCTATAAATAGAGTTCAATTTTTAGACTGCCGTATGATTGGTGCCACCTTTTCAGACCTTAAACTGAAGCATGTACAATTTTCAAACTGCCAATTGAAAATGAGTCAATTTTTAAACTGTAACTTGGACCATGTATTATTCAATGATAATCAAATGGCAGAAACGTATATTTCATTTTGTAAGCAAAAATCAATAGAAATCGTGCGATGTTCCCTTGATTCGCTAGAAGTTGTAGAAACATCATTTAACAACGTTGATTTATCTACGAATGAAATAGAACAGCTTATTATACAGCCAACTGATTTAAAAGGCGCAACCGTTTCTGAATTTCAGGCATATGATATACTTCCGTTATTCGGAGTTAGTGTAACATCAAACTAGAAGGTGATTATGATGAATCAAATGATAACGATATTAAAGCGTTTTGGATTAAGTGAATATGGATCTAAAGCATACATTTCATTAGTACAAAACCCTGGAATAACAGCTTATAAATTAAGTGAAATATCCAATGTTCCAAGATCAAAAATTTATGAAGCGCTTAATAAACTCGAAGAACAAGGATTAGCATACTTTAACTTAAAAGATCAAAAAAAATATTACTATGCATTATCGCCCGAACAAACAATTCAATTATTTGAAAGAAAACAAAACGAAGAGCTCATTCAGCTTGAAACAGAAATCAATAAATTAAATACAGTAACAGAAAATGCACAAATCCAAATAGAAGTACTTACGAATAAATCAACGATAATTGACAATGTTGAATACGCTATCCAAAAAGCTGAAAAACAAATGACCGTTTCAATATGGCCAGACATATATGAAATCATAACTAAAAATATCAATGAAAATATACATGTACAAGGCATTACCTTCCAAGTCGATCAACCAAAGTACGATTTAATCAATCATCGATATACAAATTACGTAAAAAGTTCATTAACACTAAAACCATTCGTCGTAATTGTAGATAATGAATATATGATATATGGACAAACCGATGAAACAGATATGCGTGCATATATAAGTCGGGACCGCACCCAGATAAAAATGATGAAAGACTATATTTGGCATGACGTATTAGTAAATAAATATATAAGTAAATTTGAAGAAGATATAGAAGACGAAATAACCCTTAAGAGAAAAGCCTTTTTCTCTTAAGGGTTATTTTATGGGATAAATAATTTTACTACGTTGGGATGTAGTAACTACTTTAGTAGTCACTAATAATGTATCAAACTATTTTACCACCGTCAACTTTTATTGGAAAATATAATTTTTTTAATTTATGGCCATTGCGATCAAGGTAAGAAAGTTCTAAATCATTGTCTCCATCAGGATCTAATGGCATATACCTAAATGTTACGCGTCCCTCATAAACATTATGCTTATCAAAATAAGATCGATCCGGCATTAGCCTTTTGCCATTTTTCAATTTAAATTCATCGGATTGTTGCAATATTTCATTATTAACACGTAAAAATAAGTTTGCATCAATATTATTATAATATTGATCTGGATAGTCTTTCTTTTTAACTATTTTGATATCTGCACTTACCAATATTTCTTTTTCTTTAATCTTATAACTTAAATTACTAAATTGCATCGTTCCGACAGATATATCATGCGATTGATTGAGTTTAATTTTCACTTCCTTAAGTTCATAATCTTGAAATTCTGCGTTTACTTTATGATACTGGATGCATCCTAGTATAACGAGAACTACAAATACGATAATAACAGATAATAGGATTACTTTATTCTTCATTCTAATGCACCTGCTTCTATATGGACCACCTCATCAACAACTCTTTCTATATCTTCAAATTGATGTGAAGCTATCAATATTGTACATCCTTGCTGTTTTAATATTTCAAGGATTTCAACAAGTTTCTCAATACTCTTTTTATCCAAAGCATTGGTAGGTTCATCTAATACAATTAACTCTGGGTCTCCCATTAACGTTTGAGCGATACCCACTTTCTGTTTCATACCTAATGAATATTTCCTTACTTTCCTTTTATCTTTATAATCAAGTCCAAGTTCTACTAAATATTTAGTCATTACATTGATATCTGTTATGCCTTTTAATGCAGCTACTAATTTAAGATTTTTTAAAGCTGTAAATTCAGGTATGATGCTAGGTTTCTCAATAAACACGCCAACTTCAAGTGGATATTTTCCTCCAAATTTAAGCGGTTCATTATTAATAATGACTTGCCCATCAACTTTAATTAATCCTAAAATTGCTCTTAAAAGCATCGTCTTTCCAGACCCATTACGCCCTTTAAATCCATAGACTTTTCCACATTCAATTTCTAAATTTATATTATTCAACAATTGATTGCCTTGGTGTTCTTTTGAAACATTTACTAATTTAATCATTCTTCATCATCACCTCTTTGAAATTTCATGTGATGATCACGTCCTAATTCAATAAACAACAACATATTCACCACAACAATAGATAGTGCACAATAGAATAAATTCGTGTAAGATATACCCTGTATTCTTGAAAGCAAAGATTCATTTAATATATTAATATCCAAATCAAACCTTGTTGTAGCAATTACCCACAATAACGATATCATAAAGCTTATATAAAATTTATAAGCTATGTAAGTCCAAATAAATACAATCATTAAGAAATAAATACTCACTATTAAATACGATAAATGTATAGCGTTAATCCTAAATTCGCAATCAATAAGAGAAATGATCAACCATATACTTGTAATATAAATTACACTTAAAATAAACGGTATTATTAGAAGAATCATCCATTTTCCAGTAACATTTATTAGCATTTGCCACTCTACAATGTAATATTGATAAATAACATGTATAAATCGATAAATGAAAATCATGCCAAGTAACATAATCAATATATATAAACCAGGTATTCTATATAAATGCATACTCAATTCATTGTCATTATTACCTTGAAAGATAAACTCCCATAAACTAACTCTTATATATGGTCTAAATAACATTAATACCAAAAGAAAAATTCCATTTATAATTATGAATATTTTCCATAAACTTTGAATGATGCCACCTGTAAATTTTAAAATATTCATGTCCTTATTTCCTTTTTATTAATAATCCACTCTACAACTAAATATAGAAATATTATGAGGAGCAATTGGTACATAGTCCATGACCAAGAAAGTGAAAATAACCTCTTTGAATCAATAATCAAATAGTTCCACTTTCCACCTTGCATTAATACAAAATCTATAAATACCATTAAATTTACAAACACTAATGAAATAGCACGATTCAAAAAACTTATATACAGAGTAAGAGCTATTAATGATATCGTAAAATTACCTGCTATCAACATACAAGCTGTTACAAGAAATATCATATTGAATCGAACTTGAAAATTCAGCGCTATCATACTAGCAATCAACATTTCAATACTAACAAGTAATGAGATGACAACTGCATATAATAGGACCTCTATCTTTAAACACTTTCTAAATTCAATAAATACTTTATGAACAAACTCATCACGATAAAATACAATCGTCATAGTTGTTAAAATAGGTAATACAACATAAGTAAGCGTAAATTTGCTTAATAATAAATTTGTGAATTGAAAGTCATCAGAAGAAAAGTAACCAACACTTCCCTTCTGATATAAAATCATTAAAACAAAGAACACAATATTCCACAGTAGAAATTTTGTATTTATTAAGGAAATTAATCTGTATTTAATTAAGTTCATTTTTGTACATACCTCTTACATAGAAATATATTGAAAGGCCGATGAATAGTCCCAAAGTTAATAGAATCGGCAAAACTTCAAAATACATAAATTCTGTTCTTCCCATTAAGAAATATATTGGTGGTACGATAAAAGGTTCATAAGTCAAATTTGATAATATAATTAATAAAATTTGAAAGATAAATGGACCAATCATAGCTAAAATTCTTTTATTCGTATATAGAGAAAGTGTTATCGCAAACACATTCATAATAGCACCCCAAATACCCGTCAATGAAATATACAACAATATATATAGTAACGGCATTGTATAATATAAATGAACACTTAAAGTGTTCCAGCTAAATATACCAATTGGGTTAATAGTCATTCTTTCTGGCAAAATATCAGGTAGTATTAAAAATTCACCAACAAAATTTATTAATAGTGGAATTATTACTAGTAGTAAAGCAACAATACTTGAGTATAAAATCACTTGAATGTCTACGGACTTATTCTCATGAGACATATAGGCATGATGTAATAAATGTTGTTTACGATCTTGTATAAAAATATCACTCACACCAATAGATACAGCTAGAGGCATCATTAATAGAAATACGGTTTGAAAGCCACTATACCCATCAAATAATAAAGATTGAGTATATGGTGTATTTTCTAACAACTTATTAATACCATAAGTTTGATAAGCGTCAAATAAATGTAATACTGCAATAATTATTAAAATGCTAAAAACTATATATAATTGAAACCTCATTATACGTAGTTTCATATAATTTAAAATTGTTACCACCTACTTTTAAAGCTATATTATGGAGCAAATTGTTAACTATCAGGACTCCATACACCGTCTAGAAAACCGTTTGAATATGATTTAGCGTCAATTCTAACAGCAACACCTGGTCCATATCTCTCAACTGCTAGATTATATAGTTTTGTTATTTGACCTCGAGTAACCCAATATCTATGACCATTTGATACATCACGACCATCATATAAAGACGCCCAAATATACATTCCAGTTACTCTTCTAGAACGCTCTGTGACTCTGCCATAATTTCTATTATAGTATGCAGACTTGTTCAATTTTTTCCTAGCTGGCGTATGATCATATGGACTCCACATTCTAAACTCGTTATGCCAATATGTGTCTCCAGTATTTCCAGCTCCATCTGCAAATTTTTGACTCGATAATAAAAGCAAACATACTACTATAAAAATCCCCCGTTTCAACTCCACCACTTCCTGTTCCATTATTTTACATTTCTAAATGTTAGATATATTTTATATTAATGTAAACGCTTTTACAATGACGTTTAAATATATTTATTTTAAATTTTCACAACTTATTCAAGACATAAAAAAAGACTTTTGCTATTTAGCAAAAGTCTTTATAAATTACTATTTACTTGTTTGTTTATCTAACAAGGCATTGCTTTTAATACTGCTTTTGGATCTGTAATTGTACCGATCATACCTGACTTTAAGTTAATACCTAAAGCAATATTTTCTTGTTTTAAGTCTTCTAACCATTCTTCAAAGACACCTGTTTCTACTTCTATAACATCGTATTCTTCAAAATCATCACGACGTACTTTTTCAGCAAGTTTACGTGTGCTCCAAACTGTCATCATATTTGGTAAACTAGCGTCTTCTTCTTCTGAAACGATGATAAATTGTTTTTGTCCTTTAACTGTTAACCCGTATACATAAGTCTCATTACAAATATCTTCTGCAAATTCTTCAATTCGGATATCATCTAGTTCACTCATAATTTCTTCAATAAATGATATTGCTTCTAATTCTATTCCCTTGTTATTTTCGTACTTATCTATGATGAACTTGTCCCCTTCATCAAGAATGTCATCCATTTCATATGTTACAAATCTATCTAAATCTAAGTCCATTATTTTATCATATAGAGTAATATTATTCTCTTCTAAATATGATTCAGCAAATTCTTTTTTTGACCAGATTAAACGAATATCTGATGCTTCATCTCTTAGAATTTTGCGATCAATTAAAACAACGTAAAATTTTTCCTTAGCTAATATTTGTTTGAACATAGACATATCCTGGATAGCCATTGTCATACCACCCTTTTCATTATATTTAATCCCAATAAAATATAGTATAGTTAAAAGGTATAAGTCAATAAAAATTACATTAAATGAAGAAAATTTTTTATTTGTTGGTGCTACTCAATTCTTCAAGAAATGATTGTTCTTGTTCTAAAGCTTTAGATTCAGTTTCTGCATGCCATATTCCTGCAAATCTCGATTTCACTGCATCTTTACCAAAATAGTCTCCATCATAGTAAGAAAGTGGATATAAGTATCCAGCTACAATGTATTTTTTGATAGTTTGTATGAAATGCGTGTTATCGCCTTTTGAGTGATAACTCAAAAACTTTTGATAAGCGTCATTCATTCGGTCTTTAAGTAATAGCATACTTGTCGATCCATTTTGTCTAAAGTTTAAATCAATCGCAAATACTTGCCCATCTTTATCGATTAATAAATCAAAACCTGATACACCTTTATACCCATATTCTACACCTTTTTTCATTATTTCATACCCTGCATCAATTACCTTTTGAGGTACTTCTGTAGAATTAGTATTACCATTGTAAAATCCATATTCATCTGTAAGTTGTTTCACAGCGCCAATATATTGTATACCCGTTTTCTCACTATATACATATTGCACACAATAATTATCAACTTCTTCAATAAATTGCTCAATGATAATGCTTTTCGTATCACTAGCTTCTTTAATACGTGCTATTGCCTTATTTAAATCATCTTCATTGTAACATATCATCACACCGTATCCACCAGCAGTAGGCAACTCATCTCCTGGCTTAATCACAAGTGGCAGTTTCCAATGTTTTATTTTTTCGTCAAATTCATTACGCTTTACTATTTCACGCTTTGGTAAATATTTTCCACTTGTCCATTGCGCTATTTTAGCTTTGTTATTTAAATCGATAAATCTTGGTTTATACACTGCATAATCTTCATCTTTACATAACTGTTCACCATGTATGTATTGGAAGAAGATTTTCTTATTATCATGAGTTATTTGGTTAATTAAATGTTCGTAACTTTCTCTATCATTGAATGTATATAAATTTTCTGGAATTTCAACATTAACTAATTTTAGCAAATCTTGAACATTGTTGGTTAAACAAGCTTCATGTACAATCATAGGCATCTTACTAATAATCATTTCTCTTGCTGTTAAAAAATTAGATTGATCTTCTTCAGCTTTTAACCAAGGATTATCCTCATATGATGGTCTTGAATTGTATACTATATAGTCTTCATATAAATCTTGAAGTGTTAATGTTAGTGGTTTCCTGTACTCATTTTTCATAATAAGTTCTCCCTTAATGTTTGATGATGCTCGATAATTTCATTTCTAAGGGACACGTTCTCTATAAGTTCTAAACCCATTGAGGCTAATATTTTCGCACCACTTATCAATGCTTTATCACCTTTAGTACTTGCAGCTGCTTGGCAAAATTCTTTTGTATGACCGACTAAATTAGATGGTCCAATCTTTATATGTGGATGTATAGTCGGTACGATATGACTTACATTCCCCGTATCTGTAGAACCAAAACCAAAATCGTCATCAATAACTTCTTCACCAATTTCTTCGGCATGTCTTCTAAACAATTCATCTAGTGGATTGTTTATAACAAATTCATTCACACCATTTTGTATTGGTCGTAGCTCGTATGTTCCACCTGTTTGTATAGCTGCACCTTCAGCTATTTTACGCACTTTATCTGTAAGTTCATCTAAATGTTTACGAGATGTTGCGCGTGTATAGAAACGTGCATGTGTAAAGTCTGGAATAATATTCGCTGCTTCTCCACCATTTAAAATCACACCATGCACTTTGTCAGTTTTCTTAATTTGCTGTCTTAACATACTTACTCCATTAAAAAATGACAGCATAGCATCAAGCGCATTTACAGCTTCATAAGCATTTTCTGATGCGTGCGCGCTTTTACCGTAGAACTTAACATCAAATACATCAACAGCTAAAGAAGGAACCGTCACGTAAGTTTCATGTCCTGGATGTACCATTAAAGCAACATCTATATTATCTATAATTCCCGCTTTTACATAACTTGCCTTAGCACTTCCATTAATGCCACCTTCTTCTGCAGGACAACCTAATACTACGACTTTTCCGCCAACTTGATCTACCACTTTTGACAAGCTGATACCTGCTAACACACTAGAAGTCCCAATAATATTATGTCCACATGCATGACCAAGTCCAGGTAATGCGTCATACTCAGCTAAATAAGCAATCGTCGGTCCTTCCTTTTTAGAATCATATGTAGCAATGAAACCAGTTGGATGATTCGCAATATTCTTCTCTATTGTAAAGTGATGACTTTTCAATTGATCACTTAATAATCTAGACGCAAATATTTCTTCATTTCCTAATTCAGGACGCTCATGAATTTGATGACTCATTGATAAATATAAGTGCTTATTCTGTTCTATATAGTTTATAATATTTTGTGATAAATTACTCATTAACCATTCACCTTTCCAATATAAAGGCGCACTTCTTTATAAGGAGTGCGCCAATCGATCATTTATCTTCCAGTAAAAACTGTAGGAATTGGCACCTTTCCATAATGGGAGGTTGCTGGACTTCATCGGGCCCATCCCTCAGTCACTCTTGATAATTCGTATGAAATTTGACTTTAATTCTAACTTTATCACTCGGATATGTCAATGATTTGTAGCAATATCATTTGCTTTTACATACCACTTCTCCGCTTTTTTCTCGAACTCTTTAATCATACTATCTTTACCTTTATAGTATTGTTCACTATCTGCAGGATAATCGACGACTAAATCATGTTTTAAACGGCTATATCTTTCTCTTTCTCCATTAAAAGTTCTTAAGTAATCTCTGAAGGATAATAGTCTTAAAATATGCGGACTTCCTTCATCATATATATGTAAATGGTGCGAAACTGCTCCAAAATCATCATATTTTTTAAAGTATCTATTGCCTATGACTCCACGTTCACCTTTAGACTCATATCCTAAAGCTGATAATTCATGTGTAAAAGAATCGATTGTGTTGCTATCTTTCACTACGATTAATATATCTATAATCGGCTTTGCAGATAATCCAGGAATAGCAGTTGATCCAATATGTTCTATGCTTATACTATGTTCTTTCAATAACGACTGTAAGTACTTTTTCTCTTCAAGAAAAAGATGTTGCCATATACTGTCGTAAGGGACTACTTCTAACCTCTTCATTTCATCACCTAATTTCAGAATAATTTATTATATTATCTTATAAAGTAACATATAAAGAAAGTAAAAGAAATCTGAATTGATTGTTTTTTCAAAATTTACTTGATATAATTATGCCGAAATCAAAGGAGGAATCTTCATGACAAAAATGAATGTCGAAAGTTTTAATTTAGATCATACAAAAGTAGATGCACCTTTTGTTAGACTTGCTGGAATTAAAGAAGGACAAAAAGGTGACGTTATTCATAAATATGATATTCGTTTCAAACAACCAAACAAAGAACATATGGAAATGCCTGCATTGCACTCATTAGAACATTTAATGGCTGAAAATATTAGAAACCATACTGATAAAGTGGTTGATGTAAGTCCAATGGGTTGCCAAACAGGTTTTTATGCTTCATTTATTAACCATGATGATTATGATGATGTATTATCTATCCTAGAAGCGACTTTAAAAGATGTTGAAAAAGCAACAGAAGTACCAGCATGTAATGAAGTACAATGTGGTTGGGCAGCAAGCCATTCATTAGAAGGCGCTCAACAATTAGCAACTGAATTTTTAGCTGAAAGAGAAAGCTGGAAAAATATCTTTAAAGAAGATTAATATATAAATTATAGAGGCTGAGACAAATTAATTGTCTCAGCCTCTATTTTGTAATCAAGTCTAGTTTTACTGTACTTTATATCAGCAATTTTGCTTAGAAGTGCTTTTAACACACGTCTTATCAGCAATTTTGCATGGAACTGCTTTTAACGTACCTCTTATCAGCAATTTTGCTTAGAATTGCTTTTAACGCACCTCTTATCAGCAATTTTGCATGGAATTGCTTTTAACGTACCTCTTATCAGCAATTTTGCATGGAACTGCTTTTACTGTTCCTCTTATTAGTATAATCTCAGTAAGAATGTGTATAAAAATGAAAATTACAACGATTTTGTAAGTGCGAACGCCTGAGGGAATAGTATGTGTGAGAGACTATAGGCTCGAGCCATACCCCTAGGCAAGCATGCACGTACAAAATCGTAAGATTTTATATAAATAGATATTGTTAACGATTTTGTAAAGTGCGGACGCCTGAGGGAATAGTATGCGTGAGAGACTACAGGCTCGAGCCATACCCCTAGGCAAGCATGCACGTACAAAATCGTAAGATTGTATAAATGGCAGACAAGCATGAACTTTACAAAATCGTAAGATAAAAAATAAGCATATCACTGTAAACTTTAAAAAATCAGTTTAGTGATATGCTTATTTATTTCGAGTTAGAATATATGCTCCAAGCTCCATTTTATAATAAAATCTACTTTTAATATTACATTTTTCTTACTAATTTAATTAATACATATTGTAAAGGTAATCTGCCCCACAATGCCCATTTTGGTAATGTCTTACCGTTTAATGGAATATTTTTTTGTGCCATATAAACATTTGCTGGGAATACTGCTACTAAAAACCATTCGATTAGTTTTTTAGTAAGTTCACTTGGCTTTTTCAATATTAATTGTAACCCAAATACTATTTCTATTACGCCTGACACCCAAACAATCAATCTTTTTAATGGCAAGAAATTAGGTACAATTGCTTCAAAACCTTTTGATCTTACAAAGTGCATAACACCAGCAAAAGTAAATACTACCCCAAATAATCGTCTAAACAAGGACATTATTCAATACCCATCTCTTTTAAATAACTTTTGCCAAATTTAGGTAAAGTTACTTTAAAGTTATCAGCAATTGTTGCTCCGATTGAACTGAATGTTGTGTCTCCTGATAATTCACGATAATCGTTTATACTTGGGCTAAACATTAATAATGGAACATATTCACGTGTATGATCTGTACCAGGTGCAGTTGGATCATTACCATGGTCTGCAGTGATGATTACTAAATCATCTTCATTTAATACAGATTGTAATTCTTCAAGTCGGTTATCAAAATCTTTAATTGCTTGAGCATAACCTTCTTTATTTCTTCTATGACCATATAATGCATCAAAATCAACTAAGTTTAAGAAACTGATTCCAGTGAAATCACTTTTAACTACTTCAATTAATTTATCCATGCCATCCATGTTATCTTTTGTTCTAATAGCTTTAGTAACACCTTCACCATCATATATATCATTGATTTTACCAATAGCTATAACATCATAATTAGCATCTTTTAAAGTGTTCATAACTGTTTCTCCGAATGGTTTCAATGCATAGTCATGTCTATTAGATGTTCTTGTGAAATTACCTGGCTCTCCTACATATGGTCGAGCTATAATTCTACCTATTAAATATTTAGGATCTTTTGTTAATTCTCTAACTTTTTCACAAATATCGTATAACTCTTCTAATGGAATAATATCTTCATGAGCTGCAATTTGTAATACTGGGTCTGCTGAAGTATAAACAATTAAGTCTCCTGTTTCCATTTGATGTTTACCATATTCATCAATAATTTCTGTACCTGATGCAGGTTTATTAGCAACAACTTTTCTACCTGTCATTGATTCAATTTCTTTTACTAATTCTTCTGGAAAACCTTCTGGATAAACTTTAAATGGTTTATCGATATTTAGCCCCATGATTTCCCAATGTCCTGTCATTGTGTCTTTACCAACAGAAGCTTCACTTAATTTAGTATAAAAAGCCTCTGGATGATCTACTTTATTAACAACTGGTAATTTAGCGATATTACCTAGTCCTAATTTTTCTAAGTTTGGTAAAGTTTCATTAAAACCTTCTAGTGTATGTTTTAATGTATGTGAACCTTCATCACCAAATGCTTTAGCATCTGGTGCTTCACCTATTCCTACTGAATCCATTACAATTAAATGAATACGTTTAAAACGGTTTGTCATTTGACTCACTCCTAGTCTGTAATCACTTTATGGATTAAAGTTGGTTGAACTTGTTCATCAGAAATTGTGATGTTTTCTAAAATTTTAGACTCTACAGCTTTAACATCTTTATTATTTGCATAAATAGTTACTAATGATTCACCTTTTTCAACTTTATCTCCAACTTTTTTATTTAATACTAAACCGACTGCCAAGTCAATTATATCATCCTTTGTTGCTCTTCCTGCACCTAAAAGCATTGAAGCAACTCCAATTTCATCAGCTACAATATGAGATACATAACCCGCTTCTTTAGCTTCAACTTCAAATTTGTATTGAGCTTGTGGTAATTTAGTTAAGTCATCAACAACTGAACCGTCTCCACCTTGGTTTTCAAGGAATACTTTAAACTTCTCTAAAGCTTTACCATTTTTAATTACTTCTAAAAGCTTTTCTCTCGCTTCTTCTAAAGTTTCTGCTTTATTACCTAATACAACCATTTGTGAACCTAAAGTTAATACAAGTTCAGTTAAGTCTTCTGGACCTTCGCCTTTTAATGTTTCAATTGCTTCTTTCACTTCTAATCCATTACCAATTGCTCTTCCTAACGGTTGACTCATATCTGAAATAATTGCCATTGTATTTCTGCCTACGTTATTTCCGATTTTGACCATTGCATGCGCAAGTAATTCTGAATCTTCAATTGTCTTCATAAAAGCACCAGCACCAGTTTTAACATCTAGTACAATAGCATCTGCTCCTGCAGCAATTTTTTTACTCATTATTGATGAAGCGATTAGTGGAATAGAGTTAACTGTTCCAGTTACGTCTCTTAATCCGTAAAGTTTTTTATCTGCTGGTGTTAAATTACCTGATTGTCCGATAACTGCAACTTTATCTTTATTTACTAAATTGATAAACTCTTGTTCAGTTATTTCTACATGGAAACCTTCAACAGCTTCTAACTTATCGATTGTACCACCAGTGTGTCCTAAACCGCGTCCACTCATTTTAGCTACTGGTACATCAAGTGCTGCTACTAATGGTGCTAACACAAGTGTAGTTGTATCACCTACACCGCCTGTAGAATGCTTATCAACTTTGATACCTTCAATTTCTGATAAATCAATTTGATCGCCTGATTCAACCATTTCCATCGTTAAATTAGCACGTTCATCATCTGTCATATCTTGAAAATAAATTGCCATTGCTAAACTTGATGCTTGATAATCAGGTATTTCTCCCGAAGTATACCCTTTAATAAAAAACTTGATTTCTTCTTTAGATAATTCTTTCCCGTCACGTTTCTTTGCAATTATGTCTACCATTCTCATAGTTATTACCCTCCTGTTTATAAATGAATACGCTTACGTATGTTTCAAAATATAAAAGGTACTATATAGTACCCTTTATATTAATAGTCTGAATCTGATGTTTCACCTTTTAAAATTTTCACACCAGCTGAAGCGCCTATACGTGTTGCACCATTATCAATCATAGTTTTCACATCTTCGTATGAACGGATACCACCTGAAGCTTTAACACCTAAATCTGGACCTACTGTTTCTCTCATCAATTTAATATCTTCTGCAGTTGCACCGCCAGTAGAGAAACCAGTTGATGTTTTTACAAAGTCAGCACCTGCTGCTACTGCTAATTCACAAGCTCTAACTTTTTCTGCGTCTGTTAATAAAGACGTTTCAATAATAACTTTAGTTGTTACACCATTAGCTGCTGAAACTACACTTTCAATATCTTTTTTAACATCTTCATCTCTGCCATCTTTCAATGCACCAATGTTAATAACCATATCTACTTCGTTAGCACCTTTTTTAATTGCATCTTCTGTTTCGAAAGCTTTCACTTCACTAGTAGTAGCACCAAGTGGGAATCCAATTACTGTACAAACGAGTACATCTGAACCTTCTAGTACTTCTTTGGCATGTGCAACATGAGTTGGATTAACACATACTGATTTGAAACCATGTTCCTTTGCTTCTTCTAATAAAGCATCAATTTGTTCCATAGTTGTATCTGGTTTTAAAGCTGTGTGATCGATATATTTAGCTAATGACATATTAAGTCCTCCTAATATTTTTATATTAATTTCATTATAAATGACATGTGAACATTTGTAAAACGATAAGAGAAAATTTGTTCATCAATCTATTAATGCTTGTGCCGTGTATTGATCAGTAATCAAAATATTGCTTAATTGACCTTCAAGTGCACCTCTAATTGATTCTATTTTATGCTCACCTCCAGCAACCAATACAGTATTTTCAATTTCTTTCAATGCATCTAGACCTATACCAATTGTTCTATTGTTAATTGCTTCATCAGCAACTTCACCTGTGTTGTTATAAAACCTTGAGCATATATCTCCTACTGCTGACTTCTTGAGTCTTGTTTTCTCTTCTTCATTTAAAAATCCAAGTTTAAATAATAGGGATGAATCTCTCACAGTTCCAACTGTGAAAATAGCTATATCAACTTGTCTACCTTGTTCTAAAATTGATTTGATGTGTCTATCTTTTTCAACCATATCTTTCACTTCTTTGACATCAAATATTACAGGTAATGGTAAATCTCGTGGAGTCGCATTATAAGCTTGTGCAAATCTTTCAAGTATTTGATGACTTCGCGTATCTACGTGTGAAAAGCTGATTCCCCCTTTCAACTGTATGATGCCTATATCTTTCAAATGACTTTGTTCTAAATATTGAGATACTTGATACATCGTTTTACCCCAACTAATGCCAATTTTATCTCCACTTTTCACAATTTGAGTTAAATATTCTGCAGTTCTTTTACCAATTGCACTTTGTATATTTAAATAATCATTGTATGATGCATGTTGAACGATACAATCCTTTAAATTATATTTTGACTTTATGAGTGAGGCTAAACTTTCAGCATCTTCATATGGGTCATCTATCTTAACCGTTACAAATCCATGATCTTTCGCATGATTTAATAATCTTGATACTGTAGGTCTTGAAATATTCATCTTTTTAGCTATTGCTTCTTGACTCATTCCTTCTTGATAATAGAGCTTTGCAATTTTGATACTATCTTTATTCTTTTGTAAATCCATCCCTATTCACCACTTTCTTTCACTCTTATCGTACAAAAATTCGCAAAAAATTGAAACAAATGTTATCTTTAAAATGAAAAAACTTTTATATTTGAAGGAGAAGATAGTTATGACTCAAGGGACACCACATATTCAACCAAATGGTGCGAAAATTGCAAAAACAGTACTAATGCCAGGGGATCCATTACGTGCTAAATTTATCGCTGAAAATTTCTTAGAAAATGTTGAACAATTTAATGATGTAAGAAACATGTTAGGTTACACAGGAACTTATAAAGGAAAAGAAGTATCTGTAATGGGTTCAGGTATGGGAATTGCTTCAATTGGTATTTATTCATACGAACTATATAATTTCTTTGATGTAGATACAATTATTAGAATAGGTTCATGTGGTGCGATGCAAGAAGATATCAACTTATATGATATTATTATTGCTCAAGGCGCTTCTACTAATTCACACTATGTTGATCAATTCAACATTCCTGGTTATTTCGCTCCAATTGCAGATTTCGGATTAGTTGCAAATGCTAAAAACAAAGCAGACGAAATCGGTGCAACAACTCATGTTGGAAATATTTTATCAAGTGACATATTCTACAATGCTGATACAGAAGTAACGAGCAAATGGTCTAGATTAGGTATCCTAGGTGTAGAAATGGAATCTGCTGGATTATATGTAAACGCAGCAGCAGCAGGTAAAAAAGCTTTAGGTATCTTTACAGTAAGTGATCATTTACTAAGAGACGAAGCTACAACTGCAGAAGAAAGACAAAACTCTTTCACACAAATGATGGAAGTTGCTTTAGAAATAGCTGAATAATAAATAAAAGTGGCTAGACAAATTAATTGTCTCAGCCACTTTTATTTTATGCCGCATGCTTCTGCTACGACTTCTACGATATGTTTTACTTTAATTTTTTCTTCTAATCCTTCATTTTTTACACCTAACAACATTTGTAAGTGACATCCTGGATTAGATGTAATAATTAATTGCGGTTCTACTTCTGTAACATGCGTCATTTTTCTATTTAATATTTCCATTGATGCTTTATAATTTACAATATTATATATACCTGCAGAGCCACAACAAATATCTTTTTCTGGTAAAACTTTATATTCTAGTCCTTTAATTTGCTGAATAATTTTCTCTGGTTCATTAAATACATGTTGAACGTTTTGTAAGTGACATGATGGTTGATAAGTTGCTCTAGTATGGATTGGTACATCTAAATTCAACTCAATATCATCTAAAATGACAGATATATCTCTTACTTTATTAACAAATTCTTCTGCTCTATCTTTCCACTTTTCATCATTTCTCAATAAATGATCATATTCTATTAAGGAAGCCCCACAACCTCCAATAGCATTTACATAATAGTCTACATCATATTTTTCCAGTGCTTCTATATTTAGTTTAGCTAATTTTTTTGATTTTTCCATTTCACCTGCATGATGTTGAAGTGCGCCACAGCATGTTTGCTGTTTAATTTCTACAACTTGAATATCATGTGCTTCTAATATTTTTATGGCTAAATCATTAATATTTGAGAAAAATGCATCCATCATACAACCTCTAAAGAATCCAACTGTCGTTTTCTTAGTTCTAAATGGATTTTGTATATTAGTCTTTTCTTTTTTGACGGGTGGTAATATCGATGCCATTTTCCCTAGTCTTTCAGGCAATACATCCAATGCTTTTGTCTTACTTATAATTGTAGATATTAATGGTGAATGATACAATTTCAAACCTTTATACATGGCGTCTAACATATAATTACGTTCTAAAAATATAGACATTAATTGAGTGTCTAATTTTTTATTTCTGTTTTCTCTTAATACTTCAACCGCAGATTCATAAATATCACCATACTGTACATTAGTTGGACAAACCGTTTCACATTGTCTACATCCTAAACATAAATCTATAGCTTCTTCTAAATCTTTTAACTCTGCTTTTCCTTCTACAGCATACTTAACTAAATTAATTCTGCCGCGTGGCGAATGTTTTTCTTCTTTCATCGTTAAATATGTAGGACAAGATGGTAAACAAAATCCACACTGAACACAATCAAAAGTCGCATCATATTCCAATTTATCAATTAAATTAATCGTCATGGACTAACACAAACCTTTCATTCTCGTCTGGGAATATTTTACCTGGGTTCAAACGATTATTTGGATCTAAAGCTTCTTTTACATCTTTCATAAATTTCATACCCGCTTCATCAAATTCATTGTACATAAACGGTTTTTTAAATAATCCAATGCCATGTTCTCCACTTAATGTGCCACCTAATTTTAATGCAGCTTTAAATATTTCAGCAACTGCTTCTTCAGCACGCTTCATTTCTTCAGGTTTGCGTTTATCAGTAATAATATTTGGGTGTAAGTTACCATCACCGGCATGACCAAATACTACTAAATTCAAATCATAAGTTTGTCTTATTCTTTCTATTTCTTCAAAAAATGCAGGTATTTGGCTAACTGGTACGCTCGTATCTTCGCTAATTTTAGTAGGACCAAATTTTACAATCGCAGGTGATACAAGCTTTCTCACTTCCCATAATTCTGATGCTTGTTTCTCATTTTGCGCAATGAGCACCTTACATCCTGGTAATTCTGCACACGTTTCTTCAATTATTCTCATCTCTGCTTCTAAAGCTAAAGGATGTCCATCCAATTCTACTAATAATACTGATTCAGAATCAGCAGTTACATTCTCAATTGGATGTGTTGATAAAACTGCATCAACACAATATTTGTCCATTATCTCAATTTTAGAAGGTAATATACCAGACCTTAAAATTTTAGAAACAGCTTTTCCAGATGTAATAAAATCATCAAACTGCAACATAGCTGTTTTAGTATCTATCGGTTTAGGAATTAGTTGTAAAGTAGCTTTAGTAATAATACCTAGTGTTCCTTCTGAACCTACAATTAATTTAGTCATATCATAGCCTGTTACATTTTTTACAGTACGACCCCCACAATGAATCACATCTCCATTTGCAGTTACGACTTCTAATCCTACAACATAATCTTTCGTTACACCGTATTTTAAACATCTCGGTCCACCAGCATTTTCAGCTAAATTTCCACCGATTGTAGATACTCTAGAACTTGAAGGATCAGGTGGATACATTAGCCCATACGATTCAGCTACTTTATGAATCTTTTCAGTTATAACACCTGGTGAAACTTCCATCATTAAGTCATTCTCATAAACCGTTATTTCATTGTCCCATCTTGAGAAATCGAGCACAATACCACCATATACAGCAAGCGGACCCCCACTCAAGCTCGTACCACTTCCTCTTGGATAAATTGGGACATCATATCGATTACACAGTTTAACAATATGAACAACTTCCTCCGTAGACATAGGCTGACAAATAATATCAGGCATAAACTCTCCGAAAGAAGCATCAAAACTATAACTTGAAAGATCAGCAACTTTTTTAGAAACACGACCATCATCCATATGTTTCTTTAAAGCTTCATAGAGCTCCTCCATGTTATCCCCCCCTGTGTAATAAGTTATTATTCTATTAATGATATCACTGTTTTTTATAATTTTCATTTCAAGTGAATGCGGTTACAAAATATGTAATGAAAAAGAGTGGACCAAGAATGTCTTATATAAGACATTCACATTTCTTTCGACTTGTGTGAATATGGATAGCCATGCTTACACTTCTTCCGGCTTTTGTGAATATATATGATCTAAAAAAAGCTGAGACAATTAATTTGTCTCAGCTTTTTGAATACACTCTTTAAACTAATATACGATTTTATTTATGATTAACCTAAGAATGATTTTAACATCCAGTTATGTTTTTCAAGACTTGTTACCATAGCTAATAACATATCACCTGTCATGTCATCGTCTAATTTTTCTGCTAATTGGATGCCTTCTTCTAGTTGTGAAATTACGGTTGTAAAGTCTTTAGATAATTGTTCAACCATTTGATTAGCTGTTAAGTTTTTCTCAGCTTCTTCAATTACTGACCATTCTAATGCTTCTTTCAATGTTGCTATTGGGTTACCTTCTATTGCTAATATACGCTCAGCTAAGTCGTCTATATATACACTTGCTTCATTATATAATTCTTCAAATTTTGCATGTAGTGAGAAGAAGTTTGGTCCTTTAACATACCAATGATAATTGTGGAGTTTAGTATATAATACTGTCCACTCTGCTACTTGTTTGTTTAATACTTCGATTACTTCTTTATTGTTTGTCATTAATTTCCACTCCTCTAAAATTAATATCCTTGATTACAATAATTATTATATTATAATCATTCTAATCTGTCAACGCTTTATACCTAGTTATTTATAATTATTATAAATAAGGAAAAGAGAGAGAAAAAAGAAGGTATAACCTTTATTAGGCTAATACCTTCTTTCCAAATGGATAAACATTTATTTAGCTTTTTCAAGTGTAAGTGGTACTTTAATTTCTTTGTCGACTTTCTTACCATCCATCAGTTTGATGATAGAGTCTACAGAAGCTTTACCCATTTTATCTGGTTGTTGTGCGACTGTAGCATCAAGTTTACCACTTTTAATTGATTTCATTGCATCTTCATTACCATCAAATCCAACGACAATGATATCTTTATCTCCAATAGCTTCTATTGCACCAAGCGCCATTTCATCATTATGTGAGAAAATTGCTTCTACATCTGGATGTGCTTGTAAAATATTTTGAGTTACATTCAATCCTTCTGCACGATCAAATTTAGCACTTTGCTTAGCAATAACATCAAGTGATTTGTCTGCTACATCATGGAAACCTTTACCTCTTTCTCTTGTTGCACTAGCTCCTGGTACACCTTCTAATTCAGCTACTTTAGCCTTTTTACCAAGTTCATCTAGAATAAATTGACCACCCATTTTACCACCTTCTACATTATCAGAAGCGATAAATGTAGCGACATCTCCTTTATCAACAGATCTGTCTAAAGTAATTACTGGAATACCTTCATTGTTAGCTGATTGCACTGAACTTGAAATGGCACTTGAATCAGTTGGATTTACAACTAAATAGTCAACTTGTTGCTGAACTAAATCTTCTATATCATTAGTTTGCTTAGCAGAATCATCTCTAGCATCTACTACTTTAACTTTCATACCTTGTTTCTTCGCTTCCTTTTCAATACCATCTTTAATAGAAACAAAGAATGGATTATTCAATGTTGAAACACTTACCCCAATTGTAACTTCTGATTTCTTTTTATTTGTCTTTCCTTGATTATCTTTTTTCAATGGTGATTCAAGTGAACATGCTGATAAAAATAACATGGTAGTCATTAACAGGATTAAAATTTTCTTCATTTGTTTCTCCTCACTTTAATTGATTATTTTTTTCTATCGATTAAGACTGCTATTAAAATAACAATACCTTTTACAACTTGTTGATAGAACGATGATACGCCTAGTAAATTTAATCCATTATTAAGTACACCAATAATAAGCACACCAATTAGTGTTCCTACGATACGACCTTTACCTCCAGTTAAAGAAGTTCCGCCTAATACCACTGCAGCAATAGCATCTAATTCGTATGATGTACCTGCAGTTGGTTGAGCTGAATTTAAACGTGAAGTTAAAATTGCACCAGCTAATGCTGACATTAAACCTGAAATACCATAGATTAAAATTTTCACTCTATTTACTTTAATTCCAGAAATTTTTGAAGCTACTTCATTTCCCCCGATAGCATATGTATGTCTACCGAATGTTGTCTTTTGTAAAATAATTGCTAATACAATAAATACAATGATCATTGTGACTGCTGGTACGGGAATTCCGAAAAAGTAACCTTTACCAAACAGTTGGAACATATAACTGTCGCCTAAATTTGTTATTGGATTACCATCTGTTACAACGAGCGTTAAGCCTCTAAATATAGTCATAGTAGCAAGTGTTGCAATAAATGGTGCCATGCTACCGAATGTTACTAAGATTCCATTAAATACACCTAATAAGAATCCACCTAGTACACCAACTATGAGTGCAACTATTGGATCTAAACCGCTCGTAATTAAAATGGCTGTGAAAGCACTTGATAAAGCAAGTATAGAACCGACAGATAAGTCAATACCACCAGTTAGAATAACAAATGTCATACCAAATGCTATTAACCCGTTAATAGAAACTTGTCGTAATAAGTTCAATAGGTTAGATAAATCTAAAAATGCTGAGTTCATAATACTAATTACTACTATTAATAAGATAAGTCCTATAAATGGAATGATTTTTTCGACAAAAGATGTCTTAGCTGTGATTTGTTGCATGTAATTCCCCTCCTGTAGCTAACGTCATAATATTTTCTTCTGTAATATATTCGTGTTCAACTTCACCTTTGATGCTACCCTCTTGAACAACAATCACGCGATCACTCATACCGATTACTTCAGGAAGTTCTGAAGATATCATAATAATTGAAACACCACGTTCAGTTAATTCATTCATCAGTTGATAAATTTCTCTTTTCGCACCAACATCAATACCTCTAGTCGGTTCATCTAAAATCAATATTTGAGCTCCTGTGCCAATCCATTTCGCTAACACGACTTTTTGTTGATTACCACCTGACAGTGATGAAACAAGTGCTTTGCGATCAGTCTTAATATTTAGTCTTTTACTAATTTGGTCTGCAAATACATGTGTTGATTGCTCTTTAATAAATCCTTTATTTGAAAAACTTTTCAGTGACGGTAATACCATATTATGTTCAATTGAGAAATCTAGAATTAATCCTTCGTCTTTTCTATTTTCTGTAATTAAACCTAAACCGTGTTTCATTGCATCTTCCGGTGTTTTTATGGAAACGGATTTGCCTTTAATTTCAATATCTTTATGGCCTTTATCTATTCCGAATAGACTTCTCATAATTTCTGTTCTTCCAGCACCCATTAAACCACTAAACCCAAGTATTTCACCTTGTTTCAATGAAAATGATATATCTTTAATACCTTGTACATCATTACTGAGTGACTTCACTTCCATAACAGTTTCACCTGGTGTCACAGTTCTTTTTGGAAATTGTTCAGTTAAATCTCTGCCCACCATTGACTTAACAATTTCATCATAATTTGTATCTTTAGTCTCTTTATACAATACGGTTTTACCATCTCTCATCACTGTTATTTCATCTGAAATCTCAAATATTTCTGCCATTCTATGAGAAATATATACAAATGAAACACCTTGCTTTTGTAATGTCTTAATGAGTTTAAATAATTGTGTGATTTCTTTATCCGTCAAGGCGGCTGTTGGTTCATCCATGATAATTATTTTTGCATTTGTCATTAAAGCTTTAGCAATTTCAATCATTTGTTGTTCACCAATAGAACATTTGCCAGCAACTTTCTTTAATGAAATGTTGAAATTCAATTTTTCAAATACTTTTAAAGCTTCTTTTTTCATCTTTTTCTCATTTAAAATGCCAAACTTATTTTTCATTTCCTTACCGATAAATAAGTTTTCAAGTACAGTTAATTCTGGCCAAATATTTAACTCTTGGTGAATAAATGTAATGCCTGCATCTTCTGACATTTGCGCATCTTTATATTCTACGTTCTTATTTTGAAATTTAATTTCACCTTTATCTTTTGCATGAATACCTACAAGAATTTTCATCAATGTAGATTTTCCAGCACCATTTTCTCCCATAAGTGCATGGACAGAAGCTTCTTTAAGATTAAAGTCTACACCAGTTAATACTTTATTTTGGCCAAACGCTTTATGTATTCCAGCCATTTCTAACATAGAACCCCTCCTTTAAAATAAAACATCACTTTCTAAAATGACATTTGCAAATGGTGTTGCTTCTCCTGTTCGAATAATAGCAACTGTATTTCGTGTCATTTCTTTAAACTTCTCATGTGATATATATTCTTTTTCTACATCACTTTGATTAACTTTTTTAAAAAGCTCTGGATTATCAGATTTAATTTCTTCTGCAAAAATCATTTTTTGTACTGCCATATGTTCTAATACCAGTTCGTAAACGCTTTCAAAACTTGGTACACCAAAAGACAGTGCTAAATCTATTTTACGTACGCCTTTTGGTATAGGTAATCCACAATCTGCTATTACAATTCGATCAGTATGTCCAAGATCACTTAATACTTTTGATATTTCGCTGTTTAATATCCCTGTTTTATACATTCCATTCTCCTTTAATATCTTCTAACGTTGGCATTCCACCTTGAGCACCCATTCCCGTAACTGAATAACTTGCTGCTAAATTAGCAAATGCTAAAGCTTTTTCTAAGTTGTATGCTTTCTGTAATGCAACAGCAAACGCACCGTTAAATGTATCACCAGCACCTGTTGTATCTTTTACATCACGTTTAAATCCATCTACTTGAACTTTTTCTTTACCATTATGATAAACTGCACCTTTATCACCTAAAGTTACAATCAATTTCATAGGATAAGCTGAAAGTGCATCATCTAAATCACCTTTGAACATTTCATCACTTTCTGTTTCATTTGGAGTTAAATAATCAACTTTTTCGATAATTGATTTATTGATTTCTCTATAAGGGGCTGGATTTAATATTGAAACTAAACCATTTTCTGAACAAAACTCTACGACATATTCAACCGTTTCACTCGGTATCTCTTGTTGTAGCAATACAATATCTCCTTCAGATAAAGCTTCTAAATGTTTCTTCACAAAATCAGGCGTTACTTCATTATTTGCTGAAGGAACAACTATAATACTATTGTCTTGCTCTGATAAAGTGATATGTGCAGTACCAGACGGAATATGTGTAACGGGTTCCACACCATCCACAATAACATGATTATTTTTTAAATTTTCATATATTTCTTTACCAAAATCATCTTCACCAATTCTACCTACCATTTGTACTTTTTCACCTAATCTTGCTGCTGCAACGGCTTGATTAGCGCCTTTTCCTCCTGGTGTTGTAAAGAAATCGTCTCCTAAGATTGTTTCACCTTTACCTGGTCTTTTAGAAGCTGAAACGACTAAATCTATAGACATACTACCAATTACTGTTATCTTCTTCATATTAATCTCTCCTTGTTGATTGTCTTTCTACTAAAGTTACATCTAATACTTGATGATGTTCTCTTTTTTTACCTTCTAATTGCTTTATCAATTGCTGACATGCCTTTTTACCAATTAAATATGCAGGTTGATGTATCGTAGTTAAACTTGGCGAATACGTAATTGATAAAGGTATATCGTCATAACCTACAACTTGTATATCATTTGGTACATTGTAATTATAGTTATACAGTATGCTCATTACTTTAAATGCACCAACATCATTACTACAAATTATACTATCTATACTATATTCTTTAATCATATTAATTAATTCATCCTCAGATAGTTCTAGCTCATTTGCAGATATGTAATTTACTTTAGCATGATCCAATACTGATTTAGCTCCATTAAATCTTTCTCTAAATGATTTATAATTTAAATTTTGTTCTAAAATGAGAACTGATTTAGCTTTTCCTTTAATTATCACTTCAGCCTGAAGCTGTCCGCCTTTAAGATGGTTCGTTTCTACAAATTCGTGATCTTCATATACACGATCCAATAATACAAATGGCATATTATAAGATTTAAAAGAATCAAATGTTTCCTTGCTTGAAAGTTGTGATGCTATAATGCCACTACAATTATGCACATTAAAAGTGTTTAAGTACGCAAGCTCTTTCTCATCATTACTATCACCATTGCCTAAAATAATGTGATAGCCCTTAGCCATTGCTTCGTCTTCAACACCTCTTGCAACTACTGTAAAAAATGGATTACTAATATCAGGAAGTAATAAACCAATCATTTTAGACTTGCGCTTGTATAATGTCCTTGCTGTTTCATTTGGACTATAATTTAAATCTTGAATTGCTTTATCAATTTTATCTTGAGTTTCTTTTTTAACATAACCACTTTTGTTTAATGCTCTAGATACAGTTGCAACCGATACTCCTGCATATTGAGCAACTTGTTTAATTGTTGCCATACTTCAACTTCCTTTTGTGTAACCGTTTACACAAAAGGATACCACGCTCTAATTATTTATGCAATATCAATCTAAAAAATATTTTCTTTCTTCAATTGTTGGCAACTTACATTCATTTTTAAATTGTAAACTATGTCGAATTTTAGCAAATAAGTCATACCCTGCATTTCTAATAAATCTCGGAACAAATTTTAACGACCATCCAAGTAATTGATAATTTTTAATATTTTTTAATAAATGTATAACTGCATCTGATTTAATATATACAACTTTACCATCAACAACTACAATAGAATCTATATTTTTCAAATCTGGTCTTACATTAGCTAAATTCTTTCCATATTCTCCTTCTAATTGAGCAAACTGAAATCTAGAAGAAATCCTATGACCAATTAACCACATAACCGCTCTGTTACAATATCCACAATCACCATCATAATAAACAATAGCCATTTCATTCACTCCTATATCTATTTCTTTAAAAGTAACACTTCATTATTACAAATAAAACCGAGACGAATTGTATCGTCTCGGTTTCTATTTATGCAGCTTTACTAAATTCTTTATATTCTTCTTCGTTAATAGAAATAACCTTAAATCCTATGTATCCAAATATTATCGATATAACTGGAACTGTATAATTGAACACTGCATACAAACCATATTCTAATACATTTACATTCAATGTTTGTGCGATAAATACACCACATGTATTCCATAAGAAGAATACCGAAGTAACAGTACCACCATCTTCTAATGCTCTAGATAAGTTTTTAGGATGTAATCTTCTATCTAAGAATGTTTTGATATACATTCTTGATGGAACTACAATCGATATGTATTGTTCTGAACATGAAGCATTTGTTCCTATACACGAAACAATAACTGATGCAATAAGACCGCCAGTTCCTTTGGCTACTTTCAATATTTGCGTGATAATCGATTTCAACATACCTGAATATTCAAGAATGCCTCCGAATGTCATTGCAACAATCGTCATCGAAATGGTATAGAACATGGATTCTAATCCACCTCTATTAAATAATTCTTTTACTAAATCATTTTTAGAATCGAGTACATACCCTGTCTGTAGTGTTTGAACACTATCATGAAGACTTCCACCTTGTATAAAGATTTGTGATAAGAAACCTAATATAATACCTACTACAAGTGCAGGAATTGCGGGTACTTTTAATGCAACTAAAATTATAACGATAACTGGCACTATTAATAGCCAAGGTGAAATCGTGAAGTTGTCTAACATTTCAGAGTTAATACCATCAATTTTTCCTTGATCCATATTAGAAACTGAAAATTGTTGTCCTAAAATAAAAAATACAATTAATGAAATGATTACTGCAGGTACGGTTGTATAAAACATATGTTTTATATGCTCAAATAAATCTGTACCCGTTAAACCAGCTGCTAAGTTTGTAGTATCTGATAGAGGACTCATTTTATCGCCAAAGTAAGACCCTGAAATAATTGCACCAGCTATCATGCCAGCAGGTATATCCATACTCAAACCTATACCCATTCCAGCTACACCTACTGTTGCCATTGTTGACCAACTACTACCTATTGCTAATGAAACAATTGCACATATAACAGTTATCGTTACTAAAAATAAAGAAGGTGTTATTAATTTTAAGCCATAATAAATCATTGTGGCTACTATACCCCCGCCTATCCATGCTCCGATAATTAATCCTACTAAAATTATAATGACAATAGCAGGTAAAGCTAATCTTATGCCTTTATACATCATTTCTTCTATTTCTTTCCAACTATAGCCATGATAAAAAGCTACGATTGCTGCTATTGCAGTACCTATCATAAGTGGAATATGTGGTGCTTGTTCTAATACAACTACTGTAAACAACATACTAATAATCATAAATAAAAAAGGAACAACTGCCCAAATGAAACTTATATTATTCTTAGATAAAGACTCATTTTTCATCGAGAAACCTCCTTGATAATTAAAGCGCTTACATTCACAATTGTATTATTTTATTTCTATTTATTCAACACTATATTTACATGGACCTACAATAAATTTATAGGTCCATGTAAGTACATCATTATTAATCTTCTTTAAGCATTAACAATACTTCTTTCATTATTATATTAAACTCTTCTTTATATTCATCATTAAAACGTATTATAACGGCTCTTTCATCAGATTTTAATCGATTTTTTAATATATATTTTTTCTCAAATAGTCTCTTTATAGCACGAGCCGATTTATTTTGTTTTATATAACCTTTTTCGATTGCATCTTTAAGATGTACCTCTTCCACTTCATTCAACTTCATTAAGAAGAAAAATTCGTGTTTCTTTAGACCATACTTCTGTTCAATAACTAAAAAGATATTATCAATTTTATTTTGGTAGTCAAAGAATTCGGAACATGCTGTGATTGCCTCTGAATAAGATTGAGTCTTCATAGTCTGGACCTCCTAATTAATAGTTAATTAAATTATCTTAAAATAATTTTAACACAAAATTAAATAACATCAATATGGAATTTAATAAAATATTTGACATTTTATGTATTTTTTAGTGGTCAATTTGCCAACCGTTATGAGTTACTCACAAATTCTATATATGAACGTTTATTTTTAAAATAAAAAAAGATTATAACACTTTTGGTTATAATCTTTTTACTGTATTAAATTAAATGAATCATACTATTTACCTTTTTTATCTTTCAAATAAAATTCCTTACCTGTAAAGAATTCTTTAGTTAACTCTTTAACTTTAGGAGCTAATATGACAACTGCAATTATATTTGGAATTAGTATACATGCTAAAGCAATATCTAATAAGTTCCATAATTGTGTACCCGCACCAAATGCCCCAAGTGCAATTGATAATACATAAATGATTTTCATTATGAATCCAGCTGTTAGTCCAAATAAGTATTCTGCCATTCTAGATCCATAATATATAACAACTATTATTGTTGAGAAGACGAAGAATACCATTGAAATAGAAACTATCCAACTTCCAAAAGTACCAAAAGCATTATTAAACGCTCTTGCAGTTAACGCAGCAGATTGTTCTTTCGCATCATTATCTTTCCATACGTCTGTAACAAGTACAACAAATGCAGTTGTACTACAAATAATTAAAGTATCTACAACGATCTCACTTACACTCCAGAACGCTTGTCTTACAGGATGGTCTGTTTTTGCAGCTGCATGTGCAATTGGTGAAGTACCTAAACCTGCTTCATTAGAGTAAATACCTCTAGCAAAGCCCCAACGAACAGTAGTTGCAAGTGCTGCACCAAAACTACCACCTAAAGCAGCATCAGGATTAAATGCTTTTTCAACTACTAAAGCGATAACGCTCGGTACATGTTGAATATTAATGATAATGATAATGAAGCCCATAATACAATATAAGCCAACCATTAAAGGTACTATCATTTCTGTAAATGTTGCAATACGCTTAATACCTCCGAATACAACCATTGCTGCTACTACAGCTAAAAATATACCAGTAATACCCATATCAATATTGAATGTATCTTCAACCGCACTTGCTGCTGAATTCCCTTGTACCATAATACTTGGAATAAGTTCGATCATTAAAGCAAATGCGAATACGAAAGAGAATATGAGTCCAACTTTTTTATTTTTGAAACCTTTTTTCATGTAATGAGTTGGTCCACCAACATATTCTCCCTTATCATTCTTTTCACGATAATGAATACCTAATACGTTTTCACTATATTTTAAAGCCATACCTAAAAATGCAATAACCATCATCCAAAATACAGCACCAGGACCACCCATCATAATAGCAGTAGGAACACCGACAATATTCGCTGCACCAACCGTAGAAGACAATGCAGATGTTAAAGCTTGTCTTGGTGTGATTGTTCCCTCACCCTTTGGCTCTTTGTTAATACTTCCAAACGTTTGTTTCATCATATATCCGAAATGTCTAAATTGAATAAAGCCTAAATATAACGTTAAAAATAAACTAGATAATAATAAAAGTGTTACGATTGGATAACCCCATAACCAATCAGAAAATGCTACGATTTTCTCCATAAAATGACCCCTTCGCTATTTTATTGATAAAAATTTACGTAATCATATTCTTATCTTACAGAATATTCGGTAAATAATAAACCCAAATTGATAAATATTAAATAAATGGAGTGGTATAGTATCAGCAGATTTCAGCAAAAGTGCTGATAAGAGGTGCGTTATAAGCAGATTCTACCAAATTTGCTGATAAGAGATACAGTATCAGCAGATTTCAGCAAAAGTGCTAATAAGGAGTGCTTTATTTTTTGAATAAAAATGGATATTTCAACGATTTTGTAAGTGCGGACGCCTGAGGGAATAGTATGTGTGAGAGACTACAGGCTCGAACCATACCCTAGGCAAGCATGCACATACAAAATCGTATGATTGTATTAAAATAGATATTTCCAACGATTTTGTAGTGCGGACGCCTGAGGGAATAGTATGCGTGAGAGACTTCAGACTCGAGCCTTACCCTAGGCAAGCATGCATGTACAAAATCGCAAGATTATATAAAAAATAGATATTTCAACGATTTTGTAGTGCTGACGCCTGAGGGAATAGTATGTGTGAGAGACTACAGGCTCGAACCATACCCTAGGCAAGCATGCATGTACAAAATCGCAAGATTATATAAAAAATAGATATTTCAACGATTTTGTAGTGCTAACGCCTGAGGGAATAGTATGTGTGAGAGACTACAAGCTCGAACCATACTCCTAGGCAAGCATGCACATACAAAATCGTAAGGTTTTAAAAAATAAGCATATCACTGTAAACTTTAAAAAATCAGTTTAGTGATATGCTTATTTATTTTAAGTTAGGATTTATATCCATAGCTCTTCATACTTATTAACCTACATGTAATACTCTACAATGTTTTAAAAATTGATGTGAATATTGTTCTTTAATATCTTCTATTGAACCGTAGCACAATCCAATCATTCGCCACTTTGGATTATGATGGTAGAATGAATCTTTTTCTAAACTCCATTTCACCATTTTTCCTTCGTGATTATATCTAGGTATTGTCATTTCATTACCATCTAATACATTTAAGAATAATTGGAATATTTCTGGATCTATTCTTTCAAACTGGTCAATAACGAGCCATTCTCTTTCAGAACTTGTAATATGACCTGTGATGAATCCTTCTCTGTAATACAATGCACCACTTTCGTTTGGCAAGTACCTTCCATATAACATTTCTTCTGTAAAATCTGGGTGTCCTACAGTATAAATACCTTTAGCAAGTTCACGCTCAACATAATGCTTAGCTTTTTTCAAACCATCTTCTTTATTATCACAAAGCATAAGAATAATAGGCTTATCTTTTTTATGTTCATTTTCTTGCTCACGTGGTACTGACATTTCGTACTGTTGATTTGAACTTTGTTCATACGTCCCATTGCTCATATCTATCATTGCATCATATTGTGCTTTAGTTAAATTCGCAATTGATTGTTTGGAATTTTCTTGTAAGAAGTATAATTTTTTTAAGGCTTGATGTTTATTTAAATCTCCAACACTTACAGGGTTAATATCTTTATGATACTTAACTGTAATACAAGTAGAATCTGTTCTACCTGGCTGTGGTGGTAATTTATGTATACTATCAGATACTTCACCTATTCCAATTATTGAGTGATTAGCATTTCTATTTAAGAATACAATCTGATCACCTATTTCTAGCTGAGTGTAATAGATGTAGCCATTTCTTTTAATTCCATTTACAGTATGCGTAAATATTGTATAAGTTTCGTTTTCTTCAAATTGGATTTCTTCAGATAATAGGAAATATCTAGGAATCTTAATAGCACCTTGTCCTAGACCAATAATTAGTTCGAACTCTTCTTTAGAAATACGATTAAACAATTGATCTGTAATTTGTTTAATTCTTAGTTCTAATTGTTCACTTCTCTTTAAATATTCAATAGATAACATCGTTAAAGATTGTTCAAATTTAAAGTGGATGCTAACCTTTTGATTGCCACCTGATTGAACATGAACAATTTCTCCAAATCCTAACAATCCTACTTGATTTTGAACTTGATAGTAAATTACTTTATCTCCAGGTTTTGCAGTTTTAAAAGCATGATATCCTTGATTAGGATTAAAGCTTGCTCCTGATTCAAATACTGCTATTTGACCTTCTAATGGTTCTGTATGATTCCATCTATTATATCCACAATTTAACCAAAAGTAGTTTCTTTCTTCAGACATATGTATACTCCTTAATATCAATAATTATCGATTGTCATAATCAAAATTGTTATGATGTCATGATTTTATTTTCTATGAAAAAACGCACTTTGTATTTACTTTTTTAACAACATATTAATATTAACATTGTATAAGACATTCACACTCATGTCTATGTTTACACAAATAAAAACTGAGACATCAAAGTGTCCCAGTTTTGAGTATTTAATGTATAAAATTATAGTTAGATACTTGTGAAGCAGGTATTGTTCTATAAGTTGTTATACCTGGTGATGATGCAAAGTTCATTTCTGAAACTTGAATGCTACCATTTGAATTTAAACGCTCAACAAATGATACATGACCGTAATATCCAGCAGATGATTGTAAGATTGATCCTACAGCAGGTGTACGGTTTACTCTATAACCATCTTTTGCTGCAGCACTTGCCCAGTTATTAGCATTCCACCAGTAAGTACTAATTGGTTTACCAATAGCTTTACGACGGTTAAAGACATGCCAAGTACATTGACCCCAGTCATACAAATTTTGATGGTTAAACGTTGGTGGAACATAACCACTGTTATTATTAGAAGTTGTGTTACCACCTGAGTTTGATGCTGTACCACTTACTTTTAATTTTTGTCCTGGATAAATAATGAAGTTTGATAATCCATTTAAAGACATAATCTTTTGGTATGAAGTGCCATATCTAGCTGCAATAGCAGATAATGAATCTCCTGATTTAACTGTATAAGTAGATGTGCTACCTGAAGTATTTGACGATCCACTATTATTCGAACCACTTCCAGAAGTTGCTGTTCCATTAACTTTAATTCTTTGTCCTGGATAAATAATAGTATTTTTCATTCCATTCAATGACATAATCTTTTGGTATGATGTACCATATTTGCCTGCAATAATTGATAATGAATCTCCCGATTTGACTGTATAATATGTCGTTGATGTAGTTGAAGTAGATCCCGTGTTAGAATTCGATGTACTTGATGACCCAGGTACTTGTAATACTTGATTTGGGAAAATAATATTTGAGCTTAATTTATTTAAACTTTTAATTTTCGAAATTGAAGTATTATGTTTGTCAGCAATAAGCCACAAAGAATCTCCACTTTTAACTTTATAAGTTGCTGCCTCAGCCTGCTGTGAAGATACTGCTACTGCTACAGAAGCACCAACAAATGCCGCTATTGTCTTTTTCTTCAAAATAACTTACCCCCGTCTTGTTTCATTTTTTATATTGTATTAATTCTTTCTAATTATACACTTTAATATCAGCAGTTTGTATTACAGTTATATTTCATTTCCATTAACCCTATAATAGTATATTACTTTTAAAGTTTAATAATTTAAAAATTAAATAAGATATAACACTTATAATAAATAGCTCAATTTAAACATATTCATACAAAAGCAGCTGACAAATTTACGTTTGCCAACTGCTTTTTTTCCTATTAATTTAAAGAATTAATGATAGTCCTGCTAAAGTTGGCATCAAATTTACTAGGATGCCTCCTAACTTTAGACCAGCTGAAATCTCTTTATCTTTAACTGTAGAGATAGCTAAAATTAAGCCTATTAAAGCAATAATAAATGGTATTACTGGAGTAGGATATTTTGGCATTCCAAAGAATAATCCAAGTCCTGCTATTACAGCACAAGCTAATGATAAATATAAAAATTTCTTCATTTTAATTTCTCCATTCTAAACATAGCTAACGATAACTTCTAATTGTCCGTTAATATGGTTATCTAAGTCATCTGCAGTCAAAATTAAATGATCACCTTTAACAACTTCAAACACATTGCCATCTGTAATAATTTCTCCACTACCTTCAATGACACTAACTAAGCAATAATCTCTTGGTTTTCTAAAATTGAATGTCCCGTTAATTTGCCATTTAGCAACTGTAAAGAATTCGCTTTCCACTAGTAATATGCCTTTTTGTTCTTCATCATCGATTTTTTTAGGAGGTACATTCGGACTTTGAGATCCTACTGTAATAACGTCAATACTCTTATCTAAATGAAGTTCTCTTTTTTCACCATCTTGACCAATGCGATCATAGTCATAAATTCTATATGTTGTATCAGAATTTTGTTGTGTTTCCAAAATCATGATTCCGCTTCCTATAGCGTGTACAGTGCCACTTGGAACATAAAAGAAATCCCCTGTTTCAACTTTGACACGTTTAAATAGATGATTCCAATCCTCATTCTTTATAAATTCTTCTAATTGTTGCTTTGTATTAGCATATGTACCATATATGATTTCTGCATCTTCTTTTGCATCAATGATATACCAGCATTCAGTCTTTCCAAACTCACCATTTTCATGTTCTGAGGCATATGTATCATCAGGATGTACTTGAACTGACAATTTATCATTAGCATCTAAAATTTTAGTAAGTAATGGAAACTTTTCTTCAGAAGGATTTCCGAAAAGCTCTGGGTGTTCTGACCAGACTTGGTCCAAAGTTTTACCTTCATACAAACCATTCGCAATTACATTTGGCCCATTCTGATGCGCAGATATTCCCCAACATTCACCAATTTGTCCGTCTGGAAGGTTATATCCCATTTTTTCTAAATTTCTACCGCCCCATATGCGTTCTTTAAAGACAGGCTTTAACATTAACGGAGACATTCAATCATCCTTTTCTATTTGTTGTTATATATTATATAATGCTTATTTTTAATTTCAAATGATATAGATGTACCAATGAAGATTGTACCATACTGACAGTATTTTATGGAATACTCATCATACAAATATACATTAAATAGAATTATTATATCTAGCATTTAATTCTTTTGGAATAATCTTATTTATTAAAGTAAATATCTCCACCTGGTCCAAATGGTATACCTAATAAGTACCAAATAATCATAAATATCGGCCAAACAATTGCCAAGACAATTGAATAAGGCATTAAACTAGAGATTAGCGTTCCTAATTTCATGTTTTTATCATATTTTTGAGCATATGAAAGTAATAATGGTAGGTATGGCATCATAGGTGTTATTGGATTAGTAATAGAATCCCCTATTCGATATACCATCTGAGTGAATGCTGGATGGTACCCCAACAACATAAACATCGGTATAAAAATGGGTGCTAATATTGCCCATTTGGCGGAAGCACTGCCAATTAATAAATTAATTAAACTACTCAATATAATAAATCCGATAATTAATACAACGCCATTCTGACCTTGTAGTAATTCAGCTCCTTTTACCGATATAACAATACCTAAGTTACTCCATTCCAAGTATGCAAGTAATTGTGCAGCAAAGAAGACAATTACAATGAAACTTCCCATAGTCGACATTGAGTCAGATAACATTTTACCTAGATCTTTAGTGTTTCCAATTTTTCCTGAAACAATGCCATAAACAAATCCTGGAACAAAAAAGACAACAAGAATAACAATTCCTACGCCATCCATTAAAGGAGATTTTTCAATTAAACTACCAGTATCAGAATTTCTTAACCATCCATTCTCAGGTATAGATAAAGCTAGTAATACTCCTATCACAATTAGAAAACTGATATTAGCAAATTTTAAAGCCTTTCTTTCTCTTGTAGTAATTTCATTATTTGATTCATCCTCATTTGAATCATCATTTGGATGATATGTACCGAGTCTTGGAATAACAATTTTCATACTTACATAATAAATTGCAGGAAGTAAAACAATTGTTGAAGCTGCAATAAAGTACCAGTTCATCGCCACATTTAAATTAATATCTTTATCAATTAATTCAGCTGCAGGTTTAGTAAATGCATATACTAATGCATCACTCATTCCTAAAGTTAAATTCGCTGCAAATGCCCCAAGTGCTGAGGCGTATGCCATGGCAAGTCCAGCTATTGGATGGTAACCTAACTTTATAAATACTAGTGCTGTTAAAGGTGGTAAAACCACTGGTGCAGCGTCTCCTGCAGCATTACCTATAATACCTACAAATATAATAATAGGAACAATGATTTTTCTAGGTGCTTTTAGTACGACTTGAATCATTAACTTATCAAAATACCCTGACTTCTCAGCAACACCTATTCCTATCATTACAGCTAATACTAAGCCTAATGCTGGAAATTCAGAAAAATTTGTTATAGACTCGCTAATAATTTTCCCAAACCCTTCTCTAGAAATGAGACTTGTTACTTCTACAGTCTTTCCTGTTCCTGGATTTTCTACTTTGATATTAAATAATGAAATAAACCATGAAAGAAAAATTAATCCAGCACATAAAAAGAAGAAAAGAATACTTGGATCAGGTAATCTATTACCTGCTTTTTCTATTAAATTCAGAAATTTATTAACAATAGACGTTTTTTGTTTTGTTTGGCTCATAAATTATCCTCCCATAACTAAATTAGAAATAGTATATCATAAATGAAACATTGATTTTTGAAATTTCTGATAATTTTTATAAATGTTATACTACTGCTACTTACAAGACTCTATTTACAACTAAATTAAGTGTAAATTTGACGTATCTTTTTTTTGAATTTACGTTGATAATCTATACTGATGACTTTATACTATAAACAGATGATAAGTTGTAATAAATGTACTTCATATTTGAAAAAACATCATGCAATTTATTATTAACTGTAAGAAGTCTTTATATATGATTATGAAATGGAACGGATGGTGTTACACACCCTAAAGCGATAAGCCTCCTGAAGCTTATCGCTTTTATTATTTTTACAATTAAAAAGTTAAAGGCTTAGACATAAATGTCCTAGAATTCTTCATTAGGTATCGTTTCTACAATTTGATTTACAAAATGCGCAATATCAATTTTTGGAATTAAAACTTCAATATCAAGTGGTAGCGTTAATTGAGACATGTTATAATTTTTATACATAAAGCACCTCGTTAATTTATTTTTTGTGGTTATTAATTAAATTATATGAAAGTGCTTTATTTTTTTGTATAAGAATGGATATTTTTCACGATTTTGTAAAGTGCTGACGCCTGAGGGAATAGTATGCGTGAGAGACTACAGGCTCGAACCATACCCTAGGCAAGCATGCACGAACAAAATCGTAGATTTTATAAATAAAGAAAAAAGAGCTAATCCGAAAATATGGATTAGCTCTTTTTATTTAAGAATGGGTATTTATGTCCCAAGCTCTCCTACCATTAGTCAATTATCCGAGTGTCTAATGTTATTTAGTACAACTTTCTCCACTTCTTCTAAATGAAATGTCATTTTACTTTGTGCAAGTTTAGCATTTTTGCTTTTGATTGCTTCAAAGATTTCTTTATGTTCGTTATACAATTTTTCTATTGATTTACTTTTAGTATATAAGTAAATTTTTCTTGTTTCCTTCATTGTATGTCTCATAATATCGGAAACGTTTAATAACAATTGCTTTAAGATATCATTTTTTGCTGCATCAGCAATGGCAAGATGAAATTTCAAGTCAGATGCTTCACCTAATTCATTTTCGTTTATTGCTAATTGCATATCTTGCAATGCAGATTCTATAGCTAATAAATCTTCATCAGTTCTATTTTTAGCAGCTAATCTTGCAACGCCTACTTCGACTATATTTCTTACTTCTAATAAATTTTCAATGTCTTTAGCATTTCCACTTATTGCTTCAAAGTTAAATTGTGGTTCTTCTCTTTCTATAATAAATGTTCCTTGTCCATGCTTGATGTCTACAAAACCCATAGCTCTTAATGCATTTAAGGATTCTCTTATAGTTGCTTGACCTACTCCAAAGCTCTCAGATAAAGCTTTAATAGATGGTAAACGATCTCCTATATTTAAACGTCCTTCATTAATATCCAATATGATGACATCTGCAACTTTTTCGTATAATTTCTTGTTCGATATCTTCATTCCAATTTCTCCACCTTGTTAAAATCATTAGTAGAGCAATTATATCATTTAATATTTATTAATTCGTAAATAATTAAAGCGCTTTACGAAAATTCTCTCTTGATACTGTCAATCGCTTCTTCTAATGTCGCACCTGTTGATAAGGATACACTTGCTAAAAATGAACCTTCAACGATTGGACCATCAACTTTATATAACTTGTAAGGTCCATCATATAAATCTAATGCCATCTCAAGATTCATTTCAGATGAACCTATATCATAAAATATCATAGCATCTTCTGTTAGTTCATTAATAATTTCATTTACAGTGTCGATACTTGTCCCGATTTCTCCTTCATTCGTACCACCTCTTGCAATAACTGTTACGTTCGGAGACATTTGTTCTAATAAATCTTTAACACCTTGTGCAATATCTTTACTGTGACTAACAATTCCTATAGTAGCCATTTTTACACATCCTTACTTAAAGCTTTTAATACATAAACCATACTTTGTGCACCTGGATCCATATGACCAATTGAATCCTTTTTAAAATATGAAGCTCTACCTTTAGTTGCTTCTAAGTCTTTAGTATCTTCAGCAAATTGTTGTAAATTTTCTTCAGTTAATTTATTCCCATTGTCTAGATGTTCTGAAGATTTTAATAATACATCATACATTGTCTTTTCTCCGCCTGTTACTTTACCTCTTGTAGCAATAGCTTCTTTAAATGTATTGATATATTCTATTAAATTGTCTTGAGTCATTTCATCATGATCGAGTCCAGCCATTTTAACAAAGCTGAAGCCATAGAGTGGACCTGACGCACCTCCTACAGAACTCATTAGTGTCATGCCTGTAGATTTTAAAATATCACTGATTGTTTCTCCAGTCACTTTCTCATCTACCGCTTTAAAACCTCTTAACATATTAACGCCATGGTCTCCATCACCAATTGCTCTATCTAAATTAGTTAAATTTTGTTCTTCCGCTTCAAATGTATTTTTTAAATCCTTAAGATTCTTCAATAGTGTTTCTGCATTCATTAAAAATGCCTCCTATTTAAAATATTTACTTTCAGTTGGTGCATTAAATGCCTCTTCTAGTTCTTCTTGATAAGGAACAAGTGTAATAGAAAAGCCTTGCATATCAAGTGCTGTCATATAATTTCCAACAAAGTATTTTTTGATTTCAAGTTGATTATTTGATGCATATTCGTTGAAATAATGCGCAATTATCGCAAGTTCTGAATCTGGAGTCGCACCCATTCCATTAATCATAACGATTAACGACTTATCAGAAATTTCTTTTTCAAGTTCATGCATTAATCTATTTATAATTTCATCAACCGTTTCTATTTTTTCTTGATATATACCTCTTTCACCATGAATACCAATACCAATTTCCATCTGATTGTCATCTAAATCAAACCCATATTGACCAGTAGTTGGTACTAAACAAGGATATATGGCCATACCAATCGTTCTAATACTTTCAATAAATGCTTCTACTTTTTCTTTAATTTCAGTTAAATTATATCCATTATCAGATAAGTATCCAGCATATTTGTGGACTAAAACAGTACCTGCAACGCCTCTTCTATCTTGTTCATTATCTATAGAAATATCATCACGGACTATTACAGACTGACATGAAATACCTTCCATTTCGGCCATTTCTTGAGCCATTTCAAAATTCATGACATCTCCAGCATAATTTTTAATAATCAGTAGGACGCCATCATCTGTAGAAACATGTTTAATTGCATCTAGAATTTTATCTGGTGTTGGCGAAGTAAATACCTCACCGCAAACAGCAGCATCTAACATTCCTTCAGCAACAAAACCAGCATGTGCCGGTTCATGACCCGATCCACCACCAGAAACTAAAGCGACACCACTTGTTTTAACTTTTTTTCGAACAACGACATTATCACTTATAATTTCAACTGAGTTATCCATTACTTCAATACCTTTAAGCATATCAGCAACAAAATTCGTCTTTTCTTTCATTAACTTTTTCATAAAATAACCTCCCGTTGAGTTATCAATTCTACATTTCTATTATAAAACGAATATGGAAGTAAGCGTTAACAATATGAGTTAAATGTAAATGATAAATTAAGAATGTCCGTAAGGGGTGGTGTTAGGGACAGAATTCTGAGAAATGTACGTAAGAGGGTACCTTCTTATTACACTATTCGTAATTATGGTAGTTATATCTCCACATATAAAAAGCCGAGACAACGCGTGTCTCGGCTATCAACTCTTTATTTTTCTATTCGATATACTCTTATTTCAAATGGTTCTAATACATTTGTATTTTCTATCGTTGAATAATTGTGCAATAATAACGCACTTTTTTCTATATTGAGTGGATATGTGATATTGGCTTTTTCGCCTGTTAAATTACTCATGATAATGACTTCTTCGTTATCTAGTATGCGCTTATAAGTATAAATTTGCTTATGTGCTTTATCTACTAATTCGTATTTACCGTAATTAAAGACGTCATAATCTTTTTTCAATCGAATCAAGCGCTTATAATAATTTAATACGGAATGTTCATCTTCTAATTGATCAGCTACGTTGATAGTTTTGTAATTCGGATTAACGTGGAACCACGGTTTTGTTGTTGAAAATCCTGCATACGCTTGATTATCCCACTGCATCATTGTACGGGAGTTATCTCTATTTACTTTACTCAAATTATTTAATAAAGATGATGTATCTTCTCCGTGTTGTTCTTTTAATTTAATTTCATTTTTAACGGAAACATCGTTAAAATCTTCTAATGATTCAAATGGATAATTCGTCATGCCTATTTCTTGTCCTTGGTAAATAAATGGTGTACCTTTTTGTAAGAAATAATTTGTCGCATGACTTGTTGCACTTTCATACCAATAATGCTCATCATCTCCCCAAGTTGAAACGAGTCTTGGTTGATCATGATTTTCGATAAATAGCGCATTCCATCCAATTCCTTCAAGTTGGTCTTGCCATTTTGACATGATATTTTTATATTTTATAACATCAAATCCGCTATCTTCAGTATTCCATAATCCTAAATGTTCGAACTGAAAAATCATATTAAAAATGCCATTATCAAAGCCTACCCAATCATTCGCATCATCGGGACTGACACCATTTGCTTCTCCTACTGTCATAATGTCATATTTATTGAATGTTTCATCTCTCAATTCACGTAAATGATTTAATATGCCTGGTCTATTGGTATAACGTTCAAATGCTGCTTTATACTGTTCATCACCTGGTTCAACTGGTATATCTCCATCTTCAAATGACTTCTGAATATGCGTAATAGCATCAACACGGAATCCATCTATACCTTTATCAAACCACCAGTTAATCATATTGTATAATTCAGTACGTACCGCTTCTTTCTCCCAATTTAAATCTGGTTGTTTTTTACTGAAAATATGCAAGTAATATTCATCTGTTTCATCAGTTCTCTCCCAAGCTGAACCATTGAATATACTTCCCCAATTATTAGGTTCTTTGCCGTCTTTTCCTTCTTGCCATATGTACCAATCTCTTTTAGGATTGTCTTTACTAGATTTAGACTCGATAAACCACGGATGTTCATCTGATGTATGATTGATTACTAAATCCAATATTAGTTTCATACCTTTATCATGTGTCTCTTTTAATAGTAATTCGAAGTCTTCCATCGTACCAAACTCATCCATAATATCTTGATAATCACTAATATCATAGCCATTATCATCGTTAGGTGATTTGAATATTGGCGAAACCCAAATCACATCTATACCTAGATTTTTCAGATAATCTAACTTTTCTCTAATACCATTTATATCACCAATACCATCATTATTAGAATCATTAAAACTCCTAGGATAAACTTGATAACAAACCGCTTCTTTCCACCAAATTCGTTCCTCCATTATTTAGTCACCTCTTATTTTATCGTTGATTTTCTCTCTATTATTTCTGTTGGAATGACCGTATTTTTTCTTAAAATATTAGGATTCTCAATCAGTTTAATTAAAGCTATACCTGCTTCCTCACCTAAATGTTCTGGATAAATATTAACTACAGTTTGAGGTGGTGAAGCAAAAGTATTGATAAATGAATCATTAAAAGTTGCTGTCATCACTTCATCTGGCACTCTTATATTAAGTTCATATAATGCGCTTAATAAATTAATGTTGATCATGCTATCTGATGTAATAATCGCTGTAGGAAATGTAGTGGTTTCTTTCATTTCTTTAATGATTGCTAATATTTCATCTCTATTAGGGTTTGCATGGTAAATTTCATATTGGTTAATGCTATGTTTATCGCACGCTTTCTTAAAGCCCTCTACCCTATCTAATGCAACAGCATAAGAATCCGGTTCAGCTATAAAAGCTATATGATCATGTCCTTTATGAATCATAAATTCAGTTATCATTTGACTCGCTTCTACATTATCATTGTCGATATGAATGATTTCTCTTTCTCCTAATTGTTTACCTACAACAACAAAAGGAAATTGATATTTTTTGAGCAATTGTGTAACTGGATCATTTTCTTTTGAATAAAGCATAATAAAGCCATCTATTGATTTAGATTTAATGAGATTTTCAACTTCAACTAATAAATCAGCTTGTTCAATTGACGTTGTCATAATTGTTGAGTATTCCCTTTGTTTACAAGCTATTGATATCCCCATCAGAACATCTGTAAAGAATGGGTTTTGCGTCATTTCTTTAGAGGCTGATTTTAAAATCAAACCAATCGTTTTAGATTTTTGTGTTACAAGTGTTCTCGCGGCAATATTAGGTTGATAGCCCAATTGCTTCATCACAGCTTTAACTTTTTTTGATGTCTTATCACTTATACTTTTATGCCCACTAATCACTCTTGATACTGTTGATGGTGCAACGTTTGCTTCTTTCGCAACATCTTTTATTGTAACCACGAGACCACTCCTTTATTATCCTTTTGTAGCACCTGCTGTTAAACCAGTTACTAAGTATCTTTGTAATAATAAGAATACAATAGAAATTGGTATTGCAATCATCATTGCTCCAGCAGCAAATACTGTAAAGTTGTTACCAAATTTATCATTTATAAAATTAAATAACCCGACTGCTAATGTATATTTTTCAGGACTTCTTAATAAGATTCTTGGCAGAATAAAGTCCATAAATGGTCCCATAAAATTAAATAATGCCACAACTGCTAGAATCGGTTTAGCTAAGGGTAACATAATTGTGAAAAATATCCTCATATGTCCTGCACCATCTATTTTAGCAGATTCATCTAATTCTTTAGGAATTGTATCAAAATACCCTTTTACTAAAAAGGCATTCATCGGTATGGAACCACCAATATAAATTAAAGTGAGACCGAATAATGAGTCTAATAAGCCTATTGTATTTAATAATATATATATAGCAACCATTGCCATCAATACAGGGAACATTTGTAAAATCAAAAATGCTACCAGTCCATATTTTCTACCTACAAAGCGATACCTTGAAAATGCATACGACGTTAAACCAACAAAAATCACTGAAAATAATGCATTAGCCGTCGCAACGATTAAAGTATTTTTATACCAAGTAATGTAATCACTTGATGAATCCGTTAGTAAATATATATAATTTTTCAAAGATGCATCTTTCGGTATCATAGAAGAACCATAAAGATTAGAACCAGAGTTGAGTGATAACCCTAAAGTCCATAGTAATGGGTAAATAATGATGATAAACATAATAATCAAAATGCCATACATGATAATCGCTCTTAATATATTTTTATTCTTCTTATTCATTAAATATCCCCCTCATCTTTAAAAGTACTAGTCTTTCTAAATTGTAAGAATGCAATAATAGCAATAAATACACCAATAATTAATGAAATGGTCGCTGCCATATTATAATTTTGCATATCAAATGTTAATCTATATACCCAAGAAATTAAGATATCCGTACTACCTGCATTCTGCCCCGAAACAGGTGGACCACCTTTATTAAATAAGTAAATTAAATTAAAGTTATTAAAGTTTCCTGCGTATTGCATAATTAATAATGGTGCAGTCGCAAATAATATATGTGGAAACGTAATATTTCTAAATTTTTGCCAACTTGATGCACCGTCCATATCTGCCGCTTCATACCAATCTGAAGAAATACTTTGTAGAACACCTGTAAACAAAGCAAATACGAATGGAAACCCAAGCCATACTTGAATTAAAATTATAGCAATCTTTGCCCAGAATGGATCATTTAACCATGCTGGTGCAAAACCGAATAACGGTTGTAAGATATCATTATTAATCGAACCAAAATCATCATTAAAAATGGCTGCAAAGATTAATATTGTCACAAACGATGGGACTGCCCAAGGTAAGATTAATACTGTTCTAATAAGCTTTTTAAATCTAATAAGTGGGTGATTGACAATTATAGCGAGCAATAACGCTAGCGCGATTTGTAAAGTTGTCGCAACTAAAGTCCAAACAATCGTCCATGTTAATACGCTAAAGAATGTCGTCTTCCAAATAGGTACTGTAACTAATGATTTAAAGTTATCAAACCCTACCCATTCTAATAAATGTCTAGGTGGTGCATTATATAAATTGTAATTTGTAAAAGCTAAAAAACACATAAATAAAAGTGGAAATACGACAACAAAAATCAATAAAAATATACCCGGTGATATCAATAAGTATGGGAAAGTCTTATCCCATGTTGCCGTCATTCGACCTTTACTATTCTTAATTTCAAATCCTTTATTATATTGATCTGCATTACGATAAGCATCTATTAAATTAACGACATATAAAGTGGTTGCAAATGCAATTAATAATAACGAAATGATACCTTGTGCTAATAGAACCCTTGAATCATCTAATTTAGGCACTGTACCTAAAGTGAATAATCCCCAGAATCCAATATTCATAAATTGATAAAATACTGACATAAAACTAATAAAAAATACGATAAATATACTGCCTTTTATATATCTTTTATTATAGAATTGGCCAATACCCGGAATAATCGATAGTATAGCTGCTAATTTTGGATTTCTCATTTTCACAATTTCACCTTCCTTTATTTTTTAGATGCATTCATAATCTCTACTTGTTCATCTATGCCATTCTTCGCTTCATCAAGCGCTTCTTTAGGATCTTTACCGTTGGACATAAATACTGCTGCATTTCCCATTGGGTCCCATACTTGACTCATCTCAGGAATATTTGGCATCGGAATAGCATTTTGAGCTTGTTCTTCATATGGCTTTAATAATTCATTTTTAGAAGAAACATCTGTACGGCCAGTAATTTCTTGCATTTCATCTGTGTATTTCTGCATATTATCTTTATTTGTTAAATACAGCATTAAATTTTTAGCCCAGTATTTCTCTTCACTATATTCGGATATAAACCAACCTCTTACCCCTAGGAATGGTTTCATTTCTTTACCATTATCAGTTGGGAATGTCGCTGTTCCGAAATCATCGCCTAGCGCTTCTTTAAATTCATTCGTTTGCCATGGACCTGTCACAAACATGCCTACTTTCCCTTCTTTAAACAGCCCTACAATAACATCTTGATTAGCCGACTTCGTAATATAACCTTTGTCGTACCATGATTGTAATCTCTCGCCATTTTTAATAACAGAAGGATCATTTACTGCAACATCGTTTGTATTAAATCCATCTTTTTCTTCTTTAAAAATGTATCCCCCTTGTGAAAATAAAAATGGATAATTAAAGTAGAAGTTCTTTGCATCAAACATAAATCCATATTGTTTTTTATCTTTGTGAGTAACATCTTTCGCAATTTTTTCAACCTCATCCATTGTCTTTGGTGGTGTCTTAACAAGCTTTTTGTTATAGACAACAGCAGTTGATTCTACTATAACGGGTAATGCTAATTGTTTACCTTCATAATTTAAAGCTTGCAGTGCTTCATTGGAATAACCTTTTAATTCTTCATCCGTAAAATCAATCTCTGCCGCTAACCCTTGCAAATATGCATCACCTGCACGATCATGCGGTTGAAAGAATAAGTCAGGTCCATTACCTGATGGTCCATCAAGTGATAAGTTATCTACTTGATCATCTTGTGCTGTATTTTTAAGAATCACTTTAATACCAGTCTTTTTTGTATAATCTTTCGTTACTTTCTTGTAAAAAGCCATTTGTTTATCACCGTCTACCCACATCGTAAGTGATTTAGGTTTGGCTGTTTTTTCATCTTCGTTAAGTGCTTTATCAATATCTTCTTGTGTTCGATTAGGACCACAACTTGCAAGTAATAATATCACGAGTAGTATTGAGCCAATTTTTATTAAATGTTTCATCTAATCCCCTTCTTTCATTAATTATTTATTCACTAAATAAATTAATTTTTTATTTTTTTCCCAGTTTCTTTATCAAAGAAGTGACATTTATTTAAATCTAAAGCGAGCTCAATTTCATCATTTGGATGAATGACTGTTCTTGCATCTAACTTGGCACAAATTTCTTCATCATTAAATAATCCATGAATCATGATTTCAGAACCTAATAATTCACTGACAAGTACTTTAGTCTTAAAAGTTACATCCTTATTAGCATTGATAAATACAGGCTCATCATGAATATCTTCTGGCCTAATACCGAAACGTATCGTCTTACCATCATAGCCATTATGATTCAGCATGCGCGCTTTACTTTCATTTAATTTAATCACTTGTTCACCAATCACTAATTCATCATTATTAACCATTGCGTCAAAGATATTCATTGCGGGTGATCCAATAAATTGTGCAACAAACTCATTCTCTGGTGCATCATATACTTCACGTGGCGTGCCTATTTGCATAATATCGCCATCTTTAAGTACAACAATACGTGTTGCCATCGTTAATGCTTCTGTTTGATCATGTGTTACATAAATCGTTGTTGTTTCTAATCGTTTATGCAACTTTAATATTTCCGTTCTCATTTGAACTCTTAATTTCGCGTCTAAATTAGATAAAGGCTCATCCATTAAGAATACTTTCGCATCTCTTACAATTGCTCGACCTAATGCAACCCTTTGTCTTTGTCCACCTGATAAAGCTTTAGGCTTTCTTGGCAAATATTCCTTTAATCCAAGAATTTCAGCTGCGTATTGAACTCTTTTATCGATTTCTTTTTTATTCATTTTTCGAAGTTTAAGACCAAATGCCATATTGTCATAGACTGTCATATGTGGGTATAAAGCATAATTTTGAAAGACCATTGCGATATCTCTATCTTTCGGTGCAATATCATTCATTCTTTGATCATCGATTAAAAAATTTCCTGATGTAATGTCTTCCAATCCTGCGATCATTCTCAAAGTTGTAGACTTTCCACACCCTGATGGACCGACGAAAACAATAAACTCTTTATCTTTAATATGTAAGTTAAAATCATGTACCACTGTATTACCTTTGTCGTAAGTCTTCTTTATATTCTCTAATTTCATTTCAGCCATAGATAATCCCTCCATAATTGTAATCGCTTACAAAATTTAATATAGATTTATAATATGTGTAAAAAGTTAAAATGTCAACATTTTTATGCAAACGATTGCATTAGTTTTATTCAATAAAATTAGCTTTTTAATTTTAAATATCAATATTTAAATGCAAACGATTGTTTCTTTTTTAATTAAAACTCTTGCTTTTATAGTACATAGGGTGTACTATATTCTTTGTATTAAGTACAGGAGGTGTACTAAAATGGAACACGAATTAAAAAAGGCATTTAACTTATTTCAAGAATCTATTATTAATATTCATAGTGAAGTAGGTAAAATTTTAAATAATACTGGATTAGATGAAGTTATTTCTAAAGAACAATATCAAACTTTAAAAATAATTAAAGATTTTCCTAAATGTACTTATGGTTTTATCGCTTCTAAACAAGGTGTTTTTAAAACAGCTATATCAAATAGAATAAACAAATTAAAAAACCTCGAACTTATTTCAATTGAACAAGGTGAAGATAAAAGAGAGAAGTCCGTTCTGTTAACTGAAAAAGGAATGAAGCTTGTTAACCGTACCGAAGATATTATTTACGAAACATTTAATCGTAAACTTTCTTCTCATTTCTCAGATCAAGAAATCATCACATTTGTTAAACAACTTGAGAAAGCTAATAATCTTATAACAGGAAAGGACGATGCTAAACATGTTTGATGACATAAAAAATCTGTGGACACATAAATTCTTACTCGTATCCTTAATTGCAATCATGTTAATACCACTTATTTATAGTTCTGTTTTCGTAGGCTCTTTATGGGATCCTTATGGCAAGACAGATCAGTTAAAAATATCTGTCGTTAATAACGATAATGGCGGAGAAGTAAATGGTAAGAAAACAAATATAGGTAACGATGTAGAAGATAATTTAAAAGACAACGATAAATTCAAATGGGAATTTGTTAACCAAGAAACTGCAGATAAACATTTAGAAGAAGGCAATTCATTCGCAGTTATTTCAATTCCTTCTGATACTACTAAACATGCTGGTTCAATGTTAGACAAGAATCCTAAAAAAATCGACTTTAATGTAAAGACTAATCCAGGATATAGTTACACAGGCTCTCAAATTGCCTCTAAAGCTGTAACAGCAGTTGAAGACAATTTAAGTTCTTCTGTTCGTGAAAAATATATTTCCGAATCATTTAAAGGTATGAACAAGCTTACAAATGGTTATAAAGATACTTCTAAAGCGCTTGGCCAAATGTCAGATGCAGAGTCACAACTTATCGATGGAAATAAACAAGTTGAATCTGGCTTAGAACAGTTAGCACCAATGGCTGGAGCAGAAGGACAACAACTTTTACAAGGAAGTATGCAAGTATCTCAAGGTTTAAATGATTTACAACAAAATAATGATAAATTAAAACAAAATATTGATAAAGCAATCAAACAATCAGAAGACCAAAACTTTAACGAGAAAAATGTTAAAGCGATAAACAGTCCTGTTGTTTCAAACGAAGATGATTTAACCGAAGTAGACAACTATGGTCAAAGTTTCGCACCATATATCCTTTCATTGAGTTTATATGTTGGAGCAGTTGCTTTCTCAGCAGTATACCCTATCGACAAACGAATTGGAGAATCAACTGGATTTAAATGGTGGTTAAGTAAGTTTACTATATTTATGATGCAAGCTATTGGATCCGCTTTAGTATTAACTATATTGTGCTTATACGGATTTGAAATTGAAATAGCTAATCCGGGTTACTTTACTTTAACATTACTATTATGGAGTATCGCAGCATATATGATTGTAACGTTCTTAACTGTAGTACTTGGTAATATTGGTAAATTCTTAGCAATCATTTTACTGATACTACAATTAGGTTCTAGTGAAGGAACTTTCCCAATACAATTATCAGGTAAGATCTTCCAAGACTTACATCCATTCTCGCCAATGAGTTATGTCATTAAAGCTTTAAGAGAAAATATCTTTAACTTCACAAGTGATGTATCGTATGGACAATCAATGCTAATAATAGGACTTATTGCGATTGTTTTCGCAGCTCTTACACTTCTAGTATATGTAGTACGTTCTAAGTATCCACACTTGAGACGTCTAGCAAACGAAAATGACTATTAATATGTATTAAAAAAAGTTAGGACATGAATCCTAACTCAAAATAAATAAGCATATCACTAAACTGATTTTTTAAAGTTTACGGTGATATGCTTATTTTTTATCTTACGATTTTGTAAAGTGCATGCTTGCCTAGGGGTATGGCTCGAGCCTGTAGTCTCTCACGCATACCATTCCCTCAGGCGTCCGCACTTTACAAAATCGTTGCAAATAGCTATTTTTCAAACATATATAGATAAAAGATAAAACGTACATATTTCTAATATTCTATTACAATTTTTCCAATACTTTTGCCTTCTTCAATTAATCTATGCGCTTCTGTTATACTTTCTACGCTTAGTCCTTTTAATTTAGTGTGGAAGGTTGTTTTGATTGTTCCTCTATCAAGTAAATATGTCAGTTTTCTTAAATATTCATGATGTGCTTTCATATCTTCTGTTTCGTATTTTGCTCTTGTAAACATAAATTCAAATGAGAATGTTACACTTTTATCTTTTAATAAGTTTAAATTAACATTGTTCATAAAGTTAACAAGCGCAACGATTCTACCTCTAGGCTTAATCATTTCTGCCATTACATTAAAGTAAGCATCACTACTATGCGTATTAAATATATAATCTACTTCATTGATTTTATGTGCTTTTAATTCGTCTGGTAAATGGTGTTTATGATTTAATACAATGTCAGCTCCCATTTTTTCAGACCATCTTCTCGTTTCTTTTCTAGATGCTGTCGTTATAACAGTTAATCCAAGGTCTTTAGCAATTTGAGTAGCAATTGACCCTACTCCTCCAGCACCATTTATTATGAGTAACTTTTTATCTTTATTATCTTCTGGATTAGTCGATATACTTAATCCTTCAATAAGTGCTTCAAATGATGTAATTGCTGTTAAAGGTAATGCTGCTGTTTCGGCGTAAGATAAATATTCAGGTTTAATACCTACAAGCCTCTCATCAACTAATTGATATTCTGCATTAGATCCTTGACGCATGTTTGAACCTGAATAATATACTTCATCACCTACATGAAACAATTCAACTTTATCTCCTACCGCTTCAACAACACCTACAGCATCATAACCCAATATTTTAAATTCACCTTCATTGGTAACTCTTGATTTTGTATCTACTGGATTAATACTAACTGCTTTCACGTTTACTAATATATCTCGCCCGTTAGCTTTGGGAATAGGTAAATCAAGCTCTTCAAATTCATTTGATTCTTTCAAATCAAAAGTTCTTTTAAATCCAATTGCTTTCATTTAAAATTCACCTCTCACCTTAATTTTATAATTCTTTACTATAATAATTGTGCTCATCGTCGACTTGCATACCAAGTTTCGTATATAACCGATTACCACCGATGTTAGATTTTTCAGTTTCTAAATATATTGTCTCATAGCCACTATCTTTACCATATTTAAATGCTTGATGCATTAACTGCTCTCCTATGTGTTTACCTCTAGCTGCATCTGTTAAATATAAATCATTTATTATCAACATTTCTGACATTTTCATCGAAGACAGCATCGAATATAATTGTAAAAATCCAATTACACCTTCATCATCTTCAGCTACAAAAATAACAGCATCATTATTAGATAAGTTATTATATAAAAAATTATAAGCAGCATCTACATTAGATTGTTGGTCAAAATAAACGCGATATTCATCAAATATTGGAACTATTTTATTTACATCCTCTACATTTAAAATAGAAATATTCAATACATCACCTCATCTATATATTATCTATCTCTAATTATTTTATTTTCATCAGCTTGAACTTTAGGACGAACAACAAGTTCACCATTACAATCAGGACATACGTAAAATAAATTTTCCGCACATTCTCTACAAAATGTATGTTCCTTCACACAGATAAATGCGTTACTCTTACTATGAAATTCATAACCACATTTTTCGCAATTCGGTTTCATTTCTAAAGCCATTTCAATCACTCCAATAAAAAATATGTTAGTCTATATATAATTATCATATCATTTTTAAGAACGAAAATAGAATTTTAAGGTGTGATTAAATGGAAAAAGAATTTGTCGGAAAATGTAAAGCATGCAATTCAAATATTTATTGTAATAGTGGCTTTATTGAAGGCGTCGTACAAGAAGATAAAACACTCTTATGTTTTGAATGTTCAAATAAAAATGAGAAAGAGCCTAAAACAAATTAGTGTTTAAGGCTCTTTCTTTTTTAGTGTAACAATCATATCAAAAGCTACAATTCAATCAAGTTATGTGCATATGGACTGATTTATAAGCAAGTTTGCTGAGAACTGCTATTTACGCATCCCTTATAAGCAATTTTGCTGAAAACTGCTTTTACCCACCTCTTATCAACAATTTTGCTAGGAACTGATTTTAATACACCGTCTTTTTATCCCAACTTCTTTAAAAAGCATGCCTAAAATAGAAGTTAAACAGAAATCTACTGCCTATAATATAACAAGAGGCTGCGACAATAAATGTCACAGCCTCTTTTCTATTTTTTATACGCCTTGATCTAATTTAGTTAACATTGTTTTCATTAAATTAATTTGACCGATATGATAATTTGTATGCGTAATTGCAAATGAAATTGTTTCACCAAATGTAGTCATATTTGCTAATGGTTCTTTTCTTGATTTATCCATTTGAACATCTAAAGCATTTAATATTCTTTCTAACTGTTGATTTAAAATACCTTTCAATTCTTGGAAAGTTGGTTCAACACCCGTGAAACTTTCTGGTGAAGTGCCAGGTGAGAATGATTTACCTAATTTTTCACTAAGTAAATTTCCTTCTTCTTTACTACCAAATACGAATGACTCATTCGCCATAATTAAATGACCAAGTTGCCATTTAATATTATTTTTAGCCAATTCTAATTGAAAATCTGCTTGTTTCTCATCAACGTCTTTAATAATATTTGATAGCATATTATATGAAATTTGGAACTGTTGTTCTAACATTTAAATTCCCTCCAGCTTATTCTGTTATAGCAAAGTAATTGCCTTGCTTGTCATGAAAGTTGAATACTCTACCCTCAGGCATTTCAATGATATCATGACCTGTTAATCCTTGTTCGTTTAACGACTTGTACAACTCATCAAAGTTTGATGCTTTGAACATTAATGACGGAGTCTCCATACTTACCTCAGGACTGTACTTTTTAATAAATGCTTTATCAAATAATACAAACGAAGTCTCAGCATGTTCATTAGGTGCAATCTCAACAGACTTGAATCCTTCAGGCAACTCATCTTCAGACTTAACTACAAAGTTTAATACATCTTTCCAAAATTCTATAGCTTTTTCTTGATTATCAACATATAACATAACTTGATGTAACTTTTCTATCATAAACATCACCTACATTCATTTAATACCTTAAGAATACGCTATATATAAATGAAGTGCAAAAAATACAAATAAAAATTTCATTCAGAATCTTTCTCATAAATTATAATATCACCAGGTTGGCAATCCAAATATTCACAAATCGCCTCTAGCGTACTAAATCTCACAGCCTTTGCTTTACCAGTCTTCAGAATAGATAAGTTAGCAATCGTAATATCAACAGATTGGGCGAGTTCAGTCAAAGATACATTTCTTTGTTTCAAAATTTCATCTAATTTGATTTTTATCATTTTTTCACCCTCAAATAGTTAAATCATTTTCCTTTTTAATGGATTCTGATTCATTGTATATAGATAGAAAGTTTAGCATCATTGACGCAATATTCAATAACAAAATAGTCGTAAAAGGCGCTGTATTTAATAACGCTTTATATGTTACATCAATATCTATAATTCCTTTCATAGAATTCAAAGTAGCATATACAATAATTAATATCGAAGAAAAGAATATCTTATTATAATTCCTTGAATTAAAGAAATCCTTTTTATTTATAACCTTTAAAAATCTTAAAACTATAATAAAAAATGTAATAACTAATAATGTTTGAATAATAAAGCATATCAAATAGAAAAATACACCATTTTTCATATCAAAAACTGTATCTAAAGGTACTTTTTTAAAAAAGGCAACTAGATTCACAACTAAAATTGCAATACTTAATATCATTGTAACTAGTATAAACCAGTAATTTCTTTTTTCATATTTATTGATCGTATTCATATTTCCCTCTCCTTTTATCGTTATTCAATAAAATTGTAACATCTTATTTATTGTTTATCAATAAAAGTTATTGTTTTTCGATAAATTCATTATTATTCATCACTTACCCTACCTGATAACCGCTTGTCCAACTACGCTGTTAGTATTACCATTTGGAACTACTAATATTTTGCTTGGTCTGTTCATCGCAAATCCTTGGTAAATAGTAATTTCATCATATTTATGATTAAGTACTTGTTCTATATATATCCCTAGTGCTGAGGCTGCAACACCAGTTGCTGGATCTTCGTTATATCCATTATTGTTAGGAAATTGCCTTGCATGATATATGCATTCATCTACTCGAACAAATGGATAAAATCCTGTTGATCCAATTTGATCACATACTTCCCATAAATAATCAAATTGAGGATTTAAATTATTTAATGTTTCAAGTTCATTTAATTCAATAATCGTTTTATATCTAGATGTTGAAATATTTTTTATTGGATTGTTTGAGACTTCATTTTCTGAAATATTTAATGCTTTTGCTATTGCTGACTTATCAATAATTTGACTATTAACTTTCGCTTCCCCTTGTTTTGCTTGTACTTTAAAGTTAGAGTCGTCTCCGATAACATCAATACTCAACGTTCCAGATAAAGTTTCGACTAATAAATGGTCTTTATTTAATAGTCCTTCTTCTTTTAGAACCGTGACACATGCTATCGTGGCATGCACACACATTTCCATTTCTCTTTTAGGTACAAAGTATTTAAATTGGTAATCGCATGATGCATCATTACTTTTCAGCACAAAACCAACTTCAACATTATACTCTTTAGCGACATTTATCATTGCATCAAAAGACATATCATCTGCATCTAAAATGACCGGACAAGGATTACCACCTTCATTGTTGTATAAGAAAACATCTGTATGATAAATATTCATTTATAGCCTCCTATGTATATCTCACTTGTATTATACTTCGCTTTTAATTCATTAAACACTTCATAAATTCACCCAGCTATTATTACCTTTTAACAAAACTTCATAATTCTCATTCATAGCAATAGTATAATCTGGTCCTGCACTTACACATATGATATTTTCCCATTTTGATATATCGCATTGTCCAAAATCATTATTTCCCGTTGCAACTACTTTACCCGATTCAGTTAATCCTACTGAATGATAACTGCCAGCTGATATATAACAAATATTCTTCCATTCCTCAGTGTCACATGTATAATATTTGTTATTCCCTGTAGATAAAACCGTCCCATCTCGCTTTAATCCTAAAGAATGTAGATATCCTGCTGAAATTTGTTTTATATCATTCCATTCTGAAACGTCCAGTTGTCTCTTCGTATTATTACCTGCTCCAATAACTGTACCATTTTTTGTTAATCCTAAAGTATGCCAATCACCTGCTGATACTTGCTCAATATTTTTCCATTTTGATACTTCACATTGACCTTCAGAATTTCTACCTATTGCATTAACACTACCATTCTCAAAGACACCTACTGTATGCATCCAACCACAATCAATATCTATTACATTATTCCATTCAGAAACATCCAGTTGTCCATGTTGATTATTACCACTTCCAAGTACCGTACCGTTATTATTCAAGCAAACAGAATGAGTATTACCAGTATTTTTTGCTTTATGAACATTTCCAGCACTCACCATTTTTATATTATTCCATAGTTCTACATTGCATTGCCCGTTTTTATTGCTACCTTTTGCAATAACTTTTCCATTTTCATTCAGAATGAGAAGATGTTTAGAACCCGCTGAAATACGTTTATATTTATTCATCAAAATTTTAATAATACCTCCATTATTATTTAGATGGGACCATAATAAATCATAATACTCACCCATTCTTTTATCTCAATTATACTATTTTCACACTTATACATGTAAATTCTGAAGAAATAGCCGATCATTTCATATAGTGTCATACAGTTGTATAAATAAGATTTTAAAAAAGAAAAAGTCTACCTTTCATTAAGTCATAACAACAATATTATTCTGACTTTTCAGAAAACTCATTGATTTAATTTGTTAAGTTACATATAATGAAATAGACAAAATTCTTGTTAATAAGATATAGGAGGATTTCTAAAATGCCAGTAAACAATAATAAATTAACGGTAACTTCAGCCAACGAGGTCGTTTACCTATAAAACTTAATACTGCTTTTAGGTTTATTGGTAAACGACACCAATAAAACTTAAGGAGTAATTTAATTGAAACTACAAAAATTTATTTCTTATTACAAACCATACAAAAAAATATTTAGCTTAACATTATTATGTTCACTCTTTGTAACGGTTAGCACACTATGTATACCTTTAATTATCAAGTATATTACCGAGAACTTAATTAGTAATTTTAATGATCAAAATGTTAAATATGTTTATCTTCTCGGTGGTTTAATGCTGCTACTCATCTTCATTCAGTTTTGTTGTCATGTCTTTATCGATTACTATGGACATGTAATGGGTGCCAAAATGGAAAAAGATATGAGTGAAGAATTATATGAACATATACAAAAACAACCACATAGTTATTTTGATAACACTAGTACTGGTAGTTTAATGTCTCGATTAACAAAAGATTTAGAGAATTTATCAGAGTTGTATCATCATGGACCAGAAGATTTATTAATGTATATGGTAAGGTTTGTTGGTGCCATTATTATCTTATCTTTTATAGATATTAAATTAACAATAATCCTAATATTTTTCGTTCCTTTATGCATAATAATCTATTTTTATTTTCTAAAAAAATTATCTGCAATATATGAACAAGATAAAGAAAAGACTGGTCAGATACACGGTGAGTTAGAGAATTCTTTATCAGGTATAAAAGTTACAAAGTCATTTACAAGTGAACAATATGAACATGAAAAGTATATGACATTAAATGAAGAATCTATAAATATTAAAAAGAAAGTTCACAAATTAGAAGCTTACTACAGTGAAATTGTGGGTTCCTTAATGCAGGCAATGCCTGTTGTCATTATTATTGCAGGTTCTCTATTAATCATAAAAGATGAATTAACTATACCCGCGTTACTTACTTTTATATTATACGTAGGTAATATTACAGCCCCCATCGATGTGTTTGTGCGATTATCAGTACAATATAATGAAGGAATTTCTGGTTTCAATCGATTTCATTCATTAATGGGATTAGAACCGAAGATTCAAAACAATAGTGAATTGAAATTAAATTCTATTGAACAAATTGAGTTTAAAAATATTAATTTTAAATATGATGATGCACATGTACTCAATAATTTTAATTTATCTCTACCAAAAGGACAATTTGTTGCATTGGTTGGACCTTCTGGATCTGGAAAATCAACTATTGCTAACTTACTTCCAAGATTTTATGACGTTGATAGCGGTCAAATCTTACTTAATGGTCTTGATATTAGAGACATAAATTTAAATTATTTGAGAAATGCAATTGGTCTAGTACAGCAAGACGTGTTTATATTTTCAACTTCAGCTTATGAAAATATTAAATACGGTAATCCAGATGCTTCGATGGAAGACATTATTCAAGCTGCTAAACTCGCAAATGCTCATGAATTTATTTCTGATTTACCAGATGGTTATCATACTTTACTTGGTGAAAAAGGTGCTAAATTATCTGGAGGGCAAAAACAACGTATCAGTATCGCTCGTATGTTTCTAAAGAATCCAGAAATCGTTATTTTCGATGAAGCTACGAGTGCTCTAGATAATTTCAGTGAGCAATTAGTGCAGCAGTCCCTTGAACAATTATCCCAAAATAGAACAACCATTGTTATTGCGCATAGATTAACAACAATACAAAACGCTGATATTATCTATGTAATCACTAAAAATGGTATCGTTGAAAGTGGTACTCACAGTGAGCTCATGAATAAAGATGGATTATATAAAAAAATGTATTTACAAAATACAAGCAAGTAAATATTAAAGCACATCTTGGATACATCCCAGATGTGCTTTATACATATATTCAATTAATTATTTTATGATATTACTATTCTTTTCATAAGTTTATCTATTTTCATTCAGAATGAAAAGATGTCGAGAAGCCGCTGAAATACGTTTATATTTATTCATTAAAATTTCAAACAAAAAAAGCACTCCTCGAATAAATCGAGAAGTGCCTTTAAACGTATTTTCAATTGAACACAAATTGCTTGTGCAATTTGCGGACTCCATCTGTAAGCAAGTAAACTTGCAACAGCTGCAGCCTAACGTTTTGAGAATTGTGGTGAACGACGAGCACCTTTAAGACCAGGTTTCTTACGTTCTTTCATACGTGGGTCACGAGTAAGTAATCCAGCGCGTTTTAAAGAACCACGGTATTCTGGATCTGCTTCTAACAATGCACGTGCAATTCCGTGACGGATAGCTTGTGCTTGTCCTGTGAAACCTCCACCTTGTACGTTAACTAAAACATCATAGTTTCCTTTAGTTTCAGTTACATCAAATGGTTGGTTTAAATCTAAAATTAATGATTCAAATGGTAAGTAGTCACGTACGTCACGTTTGTTAATTGTTACGTTACCTTCACCAGGTACTAAACGTACACGTGCTACTGAATTTTTACGACGACCTGTGCCTTGATATTCAACTTGTGCCAATGTAGTATCCTCCTCTTAATTAACCACGTAACTCGTAGTTTTCAGGTTGTTGTGCAGCATGTGGATGCTCTGCACCAGCATATACGAATAATTTTTTACCTTGTTTTTCGCCAAGTTTATTTTTAGGTAACATACCTTTAATAGATGTTTCTAATAAACGAACTGGGTTTTTCTCTTTTAATTCACCAGCAGAAACTGATTTGATTCCACCTGGGTGATTTGAGTGACGGTAGTAAATTTTATCTTGTTCTTTGTTACCTGATAAGTAGATTTTTTCAGCGTTAATAATAATAACGTTATCTCCTGTATCAACGTGTGGTGTATAAGTTACTTTATGTTTACCGCGTAAGATTGTTGCGATTTCTGATGATAAACGACCTAACGTTTGTCCTTCAGCATCAACAACATACCATTTGCGATCGATGTTTGCTTCATTAGCCATAAATGTTTGACGCATTGTAGTGTCCTCCTAAAATTTAAAAAAGTTCTTGGTTAAGATGTATGAATTAACCTGTACCAAAGAAAAAAACATACATCTTAAATTCCGTTATCTGATTCCTGCTTCTATATCTTAAAACACAATAAGATTCCGGGGCTTATCGTGGTGGTGGATATAAAACAATACCGTTAACTATAATATAATTTATTTAGCTTTTTGTCAATTGGTTTTAAACATTTTCTGATGAATTTTTATTATATATTTCTATATTTCTTCCAAATTCATTAATTAGTTCTTCTTTGTCTAAATATATTTTTTCTAAATACAGTCCATGTGCTGGCGCAGTATGGGGTATTTTTTTTCTATCACGCTCTTCAAGTAAAGTATGAATTTCGTTGCCGCTTCTCTTTTCTTCACCTACAAGTATTAGATAGGCAACCATCACACGGACCATGTTATAAAGAAAACCCGACCCAGTTACGACAAATTCAAACCCATCTTGTGTTTCGTTTACTTCACTTTGATAGATTGTACGAATTTTATTTTGCACTTCCGTTTTTTGAGAACAAAAACTTGTGAAATCATGTGTTCCTAAAAAGTGTTTTGCTGCTTCTTTCATCTCTTGTATATTTACCGGTTTCTTTTGTTGAACTTTTGTATCATGTTCAAATATATGTTTTGCTTCGTCTATATACACTTTGTACCGATATTTCTTACCTACACAATCATATCTACAATGAAAATCATCTTTAATTTGTTCGACACTTTGTACATATATATCTTTAGGCAATGCAGAATTAAAAGCATACATCCATCTATCTGGCGCGATATTTAAATGTGTATCAAAATGAAAATATTGTTCGATTGCATGAACACCTTTATCTGTTCTACTTGAAGGGTGTATTCTAACAAATGTCTGATGCATTCTCTTTAGAATTCTTTCAAATTCATATTGCACGGTACGCTCATGATGTTGAACTTGAAATCCCATAAACTGACCACCGTGATATGAAATTTTAACTAACATCCTCAAAGTTTGCACCTCAATTCCTTAATAAATATAATAATATGGCTATTAGAAGAATAGTTGCTAATGCAAGGCTATCTCGTAATTTCCATTTTAGTTTACGATATGTTGTTCGTTGATTGGAAGCATTATATCCTCTAGATTCCATGGCCACTGCTAAATCATCAGCCCTTTTAAACGCTGAAATAAACATCGGTATCAATAAAGGTATAATAGCTTTTAGTCTACTGAAAATACTTCCTGCTGTTACATCTGATCCTCTTGAAGTTTGAGCTTTAATAATTCTATCTAATTCATCCATTAACGTTGGAATAAATCTTAGTGATATAGACATCATCATAGCTAATTCATGTACTGGAAACTTTATTTTTTTAAGTGGTCTTAGCATAGATTCTATAGCGTCTGTTAAGCTTATCGGACTTGTAGTTAATGTCATAATTGTTGAAATCATCACTAATAATACAAGTCTTAATACAATAAACGCACCTTGCTTAATACCGTTCTCTTCAATTGTAAATATCTTTAAATCTAATACAACAGGTCCACCTTTAGTTACAATTAAATGCATAATAAATGTAAAAATAAATAAAATCATAACCGGAGTTAAACCTTTAATAAGAAACCAAAATCTTATTTTAGATAAATACATAATAACGAATACAGACAAGAGCATAAAAGCATATGAAGCCCAAGTGTTACAAAAGAAAATTAATACCATAAATAAAAATACGTATATCATTTTCATTCTAGAATCTAAACGATGAATGATTGTATCTCCAGGTATATAACGACCAATTATCATTTTATCAGTCATAACGTTTCACCTGCTTTTCATACATATCTTTAAACATCTCTTCAGAAGTTGCTATCTGATCAAACTTCATATTGTATTTATTTTCAACTGCTCTTTGAAGTTGAATAATTTTAGGCGCTTGCAGGTGAGTTTGATTAAGTAGTTCTTGATTCATAAATATATTAACAGGCTTATCCTCTGCTACTATTTCACCAGCTTTTATAACTTTAACCTCATCTGCATACTTAAGTACAATATCCATTTGATGAGAAATGAGTATTATTGTAATACCTAGAGTTTGATGAATTTCATTAAACAATTCCATCATGTCATGTTGTCCTCTTGGATCTAAGCCAACTGTAGGCTCGTCAAGGACAAGTATCTCAGGTTCCATAGCTAATACACCTGCGATTGCAATCCTTCTCTTTTGGCCTCCTGAAAGCTCAAAAGGAGATCTCTTTAAAATGCTTCTTTCCATTCCTAATAAATCTATTAATTCTTCAGCTTTATTAATAGCAGCTTCTTTTTCTATTCCATAGTTAAGAGGACCAAATATAATATCCTTTTCTACTGTATCTTCAAATAATTGATGTTCAGCAAATTGAAATACGATACCAACCTTCTTACGAACAGGCGCTAACTTCTTAGACTTTGTCTTTTTAGTAATAATTGTATCATCAATTATAAGTTGTCCGTCAGTCGGCTTTAAAATAGCATTTAAATGTTGAATCAATGTCGACTTACCAGAACCAGTTTGACCAACTATTGCATAAAATTTAGATTTATCGAATGTTGTTGAAATATTTTTTAAAGCTCTATATTGAAACGGCGTTTTTATACTATAATCATAAGTTACATTATCAAAGATTATTTTCATAGACGATTCACCAACTGTTCAAAAGTCGTGAATTTATAATTATTATGCAACAAATAATTCATTCTCATTGAGAAAGGCAAGTCTAATCCAATTTCATTTAAATATGCGCCGTCTTTAAATATTTCTTGTGGCACATCTTGTTTATATACTTGACCTTTATTCATCACAATAATTTCATCTGCATTGATAGCCTCTTCTAAATCATGTGTGATAGATATTACAGTTAACTGATGTTGATCTTGGATAGATTTAATTAAATTCATGATACTTTCTTTTCCTTCAGGATCTAACATAGCTGTCGCCTCATCAAGAATCATAATATCTGGAGACATTGCCAAAATACCAGCAATCGCTACTCGTTGTTTTTGACCACCAGATAAATGACTCGGCTCAAAGGACTTCATATCAGACATATCGACTTCATTTAATACTGAGTCAACAGTTTGATGCATGATGTCATATTCAATACTTTGATTTTCCATACCGAAAGCAACGTCATATTCTACTGTAGAACCAATAAATTGATTATCTGGATTTTGAAAGACTATACCAATATGTTTTCTGACTTCATCTATTGAGTCTTCAGAAAGTGTTAGATCACCTACATTAATGCTGCCAATATATTTTTGATTAATACCCATCAATAATTTAGCAATTGTAGATTTCCCTGAACCATTATGCCCCACAATTGACGTCCACTTACCTTTTTCGATATCAAATGTAACATCGCGTAGTGCAGCTGGTTCATTTTCATCATATTTAAATGTAACATTAGCGAACCTAATAATTTTTTCCTGCACCATTTAAATTCATCCTTCAACAAGTTAATTACTTCTTTATTTTACAGCATACATACGAAAATGTAATCATTAATTGCCTCAAAAGTGTGATGAGTTATAGCAGATAAATTTATGCATAAAAAAAATCCGTATAAACGGATTTAAAAATAAAAAAGCGCGCACTCCACCATAGACGAGTTCACGCGATAAGTCATTCAAATGTGGTGGAGTACTCTGAGCTAGACAATATCTATGTGTGGTAAACATTATCATTGCACTCATTTGCTTTGTGTGTGTTAAATAAACTGTATTTATAAAGAATGATTGAAGTGACTTACGCCACTTCAATAAAGAATAAATTATACTAATTCAATAATTACTGATTCAGCACCGTCACCGCGACGTGGACCAACTTTCATGATACGAGTATATCCACCTTGACGCTCTTCATAGCGTGGCGCAACATCATTGAATAATTTTTGTAATACTGTAATTGTTTTGTCATCTTCTAAGATTTTAACGTCACGTAAAGTTTCAGCTGCTCTACGACGTGAAGCTAAATCACCTTTTTTACCTAAAGTAATTAAGTTATCAACAACTTTACGTAGTTCTTTTGCACGAGCTTCTGTAGTCTCAATGCGTTCAGAAACGATAAGTTGAGTAGCTAAGTCACGTAACATTGCTTTACGTTGATCAGAAGTACGACCTAATTTTCTGTAACCCATGAATTAACCTCCTTTATTAGTCTTCTTTTCTTAAACCAAGACCAAGATCTTCTAATTTATATTTAACTTCTTCAAGAGACTTACGACCTAAGTTTCTAACTTTCATCATATCTGCCTCAGATTTGTCTGCTAATTCTTGTACAGAGTTAATACCTGCACGTTTTAGACAATTATAAGAACGTACTGATAAATCTAATTCTTCAATAGACATTTCAAGTACTTTTTCTTTTTGGTCTTCTTCTTTTTCAATCATGATTTCAGCATTTTGTGCTTCATCAGTTAAATTAACAAAAATGTTTAAGTGTTCAGTCATGATTTTAGCACCTAAAGAAACTGCTTCTTGAGGAGATAAAGATCCATCTGTCCAAACATCAAGTGTTAATTTATCATAATCACTACTTTGCCCTACACGCGTATTTTCAACTGTGTAGTTAACACGATTTACTGGAGAATAAAGTGAATCAATTGGAACGACACCAATTGGCAAATCACTTGTGTTATTTTTTTCAGCTAAAGCATATCCGCGACCTTTATTAGCAATTAAGCGCATCTTTAGGTGTCCACCTTTAGAAACAGTTGCAATTTTTAAATCTGGATTTAAAATTTCAACATCACTATCATGCATGATATCTTTCGCAGTAACTTCACCTTCATCTTTAATATCGATTTCCAGTGTTTTGTCTTCTTCTGAATATATTTTAAGAGCTAATTTCTTGATGTTCATAATGATAGTTGTAACATCCTCAACTACATTTTCAACTGCTGAGAATTCGTGAAGAACACCTTCAATTTCGATATTTTTAACTGCCGCACCTGGTAATGAAGATAATAGGATACGACGTAAGGAGTTGCCTAGTGTTGTACCATAACCACGTTCTAGCGGTTCAACAACGAACTTACCGAATGTAGAATCATCACTAACTTCTATTGTTTCAATTCTAGGTTTTTCGATTTCAATCATTTAAATATATCCTCCTTATAAACGTCGATTAAACTTTATTAATTTCTATCCAGTGACTCTTGAACGTTAGAACTAACAAAAATTATACACGACGACGTTTTGGTGGACGACATCCGTTATGAGGAACTGGTGTTACGTCTCTGATAGCTGTAATTTCTAATCCAGCAGATTGTAACGCACGGATCGCTGATTCACGACCTGGGCCAGGACCTTTAACTGTAACTTCTACAGTTTTCAAACCATGTTCCATAGCAGCTTTTGAAGCTGTTTCTGAAGCCATTTGAGCTGCAAAAGGAGTTGATTTTTTTGAACCTTTGAATCCTAACGCACCTGCTGAAGACCATGATAATGCATTACCAAACTCATCAGTGATCGTTACGATTGTATTGTTGAATGTTGAGCGAATGTGAGCCATTCCATTTTCAATATTCTTTTTCACTTTACGTTTACGAGATACTTGTTTACGTGCCATTTATATGTGCCTCCTTTACTTATTATTTTTTCTTGTTCGCTACTGTTTTAACTGGTCCTTTACGCGTACGCGCATTGTTCTTAGTGTTTTGACCACGAACTGGTAAACCACGACGGTGGCGAATTCCACGATATGAAGCGATTTCCATTAAACGTTTGATGTTTAAGTTTCTTTCACGACGAAGGTCCCCTTCAACTTTGTAACCATCTACAACTTCACGGATACGACCTAATTCGTCATCAGTTAAATCACGAACACGTGTGCTTTCAGATACATTTGCTTCTTTAAGAATTTTTTGTGCTGTTGTTTTTCCGATACCATATACGTAAGTTAACGAAATTACTACGCGTTTCTCACGTGGTACGTCAATACCTGCAATACGAGCCATTTATTTACACCTCTCTTTTATTAGCCTTGTTTTTGTTTGTGTTTTGGATTTTCACAAATCACCATTACTTTACCTTTACGACGAATTACTTTACATTTTTCGCAAATTGGTTTTACTGATGGTCTTACTTTCATCTTTGTATACCTCCTTGTATTTGGAGTGACGATTATTTATAACGATAAGTGATTCTTCCGCGTGTTAGGTCATACGGAGACATTTCAACTGTTACTTTGTCGCCAGGTAGAATTCTAATATAGTTCATACGGATTTTACCACTAACGTGTGCTAAAATTTCATGTCCATTTTCTAATTCTACTTTAAACATAGCGTTTGGTAAAGTATCTAATACAGTACCTTCTAATTCGATTACATCTTGTTTAGCCATGATCATTTCCCCCTTTTTCTATTCATTCTCGTGAAATACGGATGTATTTCATGTTATAAAACCTGGTCCAAAATTAGAGACATACTTTAGGTGATTAAATCACATAGAATAAGCACAGGTTTATAAAATTGGGATGATTTAATACTTAAGATTTGCATTCGACAACACTTCAAATACTTATCGCTTCTCGTAATCACTCCGATTGTATTTCAAAAACCTAAATACTATCTTGATTCTTAAAATTGAACGCATTCACGCGTTCAAGAACCACCTAAAGTTAGGCGAATTCGGGGTGAAAGCGTCATTACTATAATGATTCAAGAATTTGAATAACATCTTCAGTAACATTATCAATTTGTCGAGAACCATCGATGTTTTTAAGGACACCTTGATTTTCATAGAAATCTAAAAGTGGTTTTGTTTGTTTAACGTTAACACTTAAACGATTTGCTACTGTTTCAGGGTTATCATCTTCACGTTGGTATAATTTACCTCCGTCTAGATCACAAACACCTTCAACTTTTGGTGGATTAAATACTAAATGATACGTTGTGCCACATACTTCACAAATACGTCTGCCAGTTAAACGATTCATAAGTTCTTCTTCAGCAACTTCAATGTTAATAACAGCATCTACTTTGCGGTCTAATTCACTTAAGATTTCATTTAATGCATCAGCTTGTTCTACTGTACGAGGAAAACCATCTAGCAAGAATCCTTTTTTTGCATCTTCTTCAGCTAGTCTTTCTCTAACGATACCTATAGTCACTTCATCTGGTACAAGTTCTCCACCATCCATGTAAGATTTAGCCTCTTTACCAAGGTCAGTCTCATCTTTGATAGCTTTACGGAACATATCACCAGTTGAGATATGAGGAATAGGGTATTTCTTAACAATTTCACTCGCTTGAGTTCCTTTACCTGCACCAGGTAAACCCATTAAAATGATGTTCATAAAAACCCTCCTACTTGCTTATCGTCTTCTAAAGCCTCTATATTCTCGTTGATTGAGTTGAGCTTCTAAAGTCTTCATTGTTTCAATTGCAACACCGATAACGATTAGTAAGCTTGTACCACCAACTTGTATTGCTTGAGGCAAACTCATTAACTTAATAGCTAATATTGGAATAATAGAAATTAAAGCTAAGAATATTGATCCCACAAACGTTAAACGATAGAGCACTCTAGTGATGTATTTTTTAGTTTGTTCTCCAGGTCTAATACCCGGTACATAACTACCTTGTTTTTGTAAGTTTTCTGCCATTTTCTCAGGATTAACCTGAACAAATGCATAAAAGTATGCGAACGCTATAATTAAAATAACATAAACAATCATACCGATATTATGAGATGGATCTGCGTAAGTCGTAACTGTTTGCGCCCAATCTTGATCAGGGAAGAACAATGTTAATGTCTTCGGAAGCATGAAAAATGCCATCGCAAATATTACAGGAATTACACCAGCTGCATTAACTTTCAAAGGTAAATATGTTGCATTTGCAGATAATGAACCACCAGTACCTTGTTGTTGACGCTTAGCATATTGGATAGGAATTTTACGAATAGCTTGAAGTACATAAACTGCACCGACTGTAAGTAAGATCATTCCAACAAATAAGCCAACCGCTTTTAACCAAGCCATAGTTGTATCATCTGCACCAACAAAACTCTGTTGGTAAAATTGAATTAATGAGTTTGGCATAGAAGATAAAATACCAGCGAAGATAATAATAGAAATACCATTACCAACTCCGAATTGAGTTATCTGCTCACCTAACCACATTAAGAAAGCTGTTCCTGCAGTTAAAACTAATGCTATTAACAAATAATTTAACACTGAAGTATTTTGAATCAAATTACCGCCCAGCATATTATTAAATGAATACGACATACCTAAGCCTTGAACGAATGCTAAAACAATCGTAAAGTAACGCGTAAATTGATTAATCTTTTTACGACCAACTTCACCTTGTTTAGCCCATTCAGTAAACTTAGGTACAACATCCATTTGTAATAATTGCATTACGATTGAAGCAGTAATATAAGGCATAATACCCATTGCTAATATAGAGAAGTTCTGCAAGGCACCTCCACCGAATGTATTAAACAAATCGGTAATACCTTGCGAACCTTTATTTTGATTAAAAGCTTCTGGATTAACACCAGGTGCTGGAATATAAGTTCCAACTTTAAATATAACGAGCATTGCTAGTGTGAATAATATCTTGTTACGAATATCTTTAGTCTTCAAAAAACTAACGATCGTTTCAAACATTAGATCACCTCATGCGTTCCGCCCTTACCTTCGATTGCTTCAATTGCTGAAGCTGAGAATTTATGAGCTTTTATTGTTAATTTCTTTTCTAATGAACCGTTTCCTAAAACTTTAACACCTGATTTTTCAGATTTAACAACACCTGACTCTACTAATAAAGCTGGAGTAATTTCAGTTCCATCTTCGAAACGATTTAATTGATCAAGATTAACAATTGCATATTCTTTACGGTTAATGTTAGTGAATCCACGTTTTGGTAAACGACGGAATAATGGTAATTGTCCACCTTCGAAACCTAAACGAACACCGCCACCTGAACGTGCTTTTTGTCCTTTAGTACCACGACCACTTGTTTTACCATTACCTGTAGCCATACCACGACCAACACGGTTACGTTCTTTACGAGCACCTTTAACTGGTTTCAACTCATGTAATTTCATTTTGGCACCTCCTTAATACTTTAGATGAATTTATTTTTCAGAAACTTTTAGTAAGTGACTTACTTTTTCGATTTGCCCACGAATCGCAGGATTATCTTCAACTACTACAGTTGAGTTTGTTTTTTTAAGTCCTAGCGCTTGAACTGTCTTGCGTTGTGTTTCAGGACGACCAATAACGCTACGAGTGAGGGTAATTTCTAATTTAGCCATAGTCTTTGTTCCCTCCTTAATTTAATAATTCTTCTACTGATTTACCGCGTAGACTAGCTACTTGTTCGGCATTTTTAAGTTCTTTAAGTCCTTCAATTGTAGCACGAACCATATTAATAGGTGTGTTAGAACCTAATGATTTACTTAAGATATCAGTGATACCAGCAAGTTCTAATACCGCACGAACTGGTCCACCTGCAATAACACCTGTACCAGGTGCTGCTGGTTTAATTAAAACACGACCTGCACCAAAACGTCCAATAACTTGGTGAGGAGTAGTTCCTTCAACACGTGGAACTGTTACTAAATCTTTCTTAGCATCTTCCACTGCTTTTTTAATTGCTTCAGGTACCTCTTGAGCTTTACCAGTACCGAAACCTACGCGACCATTTTTATCTCCAACAACTACTAAAGCTGTAAAACGGAAACGACGACCACCTTTAACTACTTTAGCTACACGGTTAATCGTAACTACGCGCTCTTCAAATTCTTTAACTTCTTGTTCTTTACGACGCATGAGTGTCCCTCCTTTAAATTAAAATTGAAGTCCGTTTTCACGAGCTGAATCAGCTAATGCTTTGATACGTCCGTGGTATAAATATCCCCCACGATCAAATACTACAGCTTCAACGCCTTTTTCTGACGCACGTTTTGCAACGATTTCGCCTATTTTAGCTGCTGCTTCTACATTACCTGATTGCTCTAGGTTTAATTCTTTATCTAAACTTGATGCTTGAGCGATTGTTACGCCATTTAAGTCATCAATAATTTGAGCATAAATATGTTTGTTTGAACGATATACATTTAAACGTGGTTTTTCGCTTGTTCCAGCTAATTTTGAACGCACGCGAGCATGTCTTTTCAAACGAACTTTATTTTTGTCGATTTTAGCGATCATGTTAGTGCTCCTTTCTTAATGTTAATGATTACTTACCAGTTTTACCTTCTTTACGACGAACATATTCGCCTTCGTAACGAATACCTTTACCTTTATAAGGTTCTGGTGGACGGATTGAACGAATGTAAGAAGCAGTTGCTCCAACACGTTCTTTTGAAATACCTTCTACTTTAACTTTAGTGTTTTTGTCTACTGATAATGTAATTCCATCTTCAGCAACGATTTCTACAGGATGAGAATAACCAACATTTAAGATGATATTTTTACCTTGCATTTGGGCACGGTAACCAACACCAATAAGTTCTAAGTTTTTCTCGAAACCTTTAGATACACCTTCAATCATGTTAGCGATCAATGCACGAGTTGTACCATGTACAGTTTTGTGCTCTTTAGAGTCAGATGGACGTACAACTTCTAAGCTGTTGTCCTCTTGTTTATATGTCATTTCTTCATTAAAAGTACTAGTTAATTCACCTTTTGATCCTTTAACTGTAACTGTATTATCTTTGATAGTAACAGTAACATCAGCAGGGATCTCAATTATTTTCTTACCAACACGGCTCATTATGTGGGCACCTCCTTATAATTTTATAATTACCAGATATAAGCTAATACTTCTCCACCGATTCCACGTTGTCTAGCATCTTTATCAGTTAAAACACCTTCAGATGTAGAAACAAGTGCAACACCTAAACCGTTAAGAACTTTTGGAAGTTCGTCAGCTTTAGCATAAACACGTAAACCTGGTTTAGAAATACGTTTTAAACCTGTGATAACTCGCTCGTTGTTTTGACCATATTTAAGGAACATACGGATAACACCTTGCTTATCATCTTCGATATATTCTACGCTTTTTACAAATCCTTCTTTTTTAAGGATTTCAGCGATTTCTTTTTTAATGTTTGATGCAGGTAACTCTAATTTTTCGTGACGTACCATGTTTGCGTTACGCACGCGAGTTAACATATCTGCAATTGGATCTGACATTGTCATTTGTGTTTCCTCCTTTCATTCTTTTGAGTTTACCAGCTAGCTTTACGTACGCCAGGAATCTGGCCTTTGTATGCTAGTTCACGGAAACAAATACGGCAAAGTTTGAATTTACGATATACTGAGTGTGGACGTCCACAACGTTCACAACGCGTGTATTCACGAACACCGAATTTTTGTTTACGTTGTTGTTTAGCGATCATTGATTTTTTAGCCACTTAATTAGCCTCCTTTATAATTAGAGATTACTTTTGAAATGGCATACCGAATTGTGATAACAATTCACGAGCTTCCTCGTCAGTGTTAGCAGTTGTAACGATAACGATATCCATTCCTCGTACTTTACTTACTTTATCATAGTCGATTTCAGGGAAAATTAATTGTTCCTTAACACCTAAAGTGTAATTTCCACGACCGTCGAATGCTTTTTTAGAGATACCACGGAAGTCACGTACACGTGGTAATGAAACTGAGATTAATTTATCAAAGAATTCATACATTCTTTCTCCACGTAATGTAACTTTCGCACCGATAGGCATGCCTTCACGAAGACGGAAAGTCGCAATAGATTTTTTAGCTTTAGTTACTAATGGTTTTTGACCTGTGATTGTTTGAAGTTCTTCAACAGCAGAATCTAAAACTTTAGAGTTTTGAACTGCATCACCGATACCCATGTTTACAACTATTTTTTCGATTTTTGGTACTTGCATAACTGAATCATAGTTAAATTTCTTAACTAACTCAGCAGAAATTTCATTATTAAACTTTTCTTTTAAACGTGTCAAAGTGGATCCTCCTTTCACTTAATAATTATTCTTTTGATGATTTAATTTCTTCGCCAGATTTTTTAGCGATACGAACTTTTTTACCATCTACTACTTTAAATCCAACACGAGTTGGTTCATTTGTCTTAGGATCAAGTAATTGAACGTTTGATACGTGGATAGTACCTTCTGTTTCTAAGATACCACCTTCTGGATTTAACTGAGTTGGTTTTTGGTGTTTTTTAATAACGTTAACACCTTCTACCACTACGCGTTCCTTTTTAGGTAATGCTTCTAAAACTTTACCAGTTTTACCTTTATCTTTACCTGAGATAACGATTACGTTGTCACCTTTACGTACGTGCATGTGTAGGCACCTCCTTAGGAATTTTGTTTTTTATCATTATAGATTAAAGTACCTCTGGCGCTAGAGAAACGATCTTCATGAAGTTACCTTCACGTAATTCACGCGCTACAGGACCGAATATACGTGTACCACGTGGACCTTTGTCATCACGGATGATTACACATGCATTTTCGTCAAATTTGATGTAAGAGCCATCTTCACGACGTACACCTGATTTAGTACGTACAACAACAGCTTTAACAACTTCACCTTTTTTAACAACGCCACCTGGTGTAGCATTTTTAACAGTAACGACGATAACATCACCAATGTTAGCTGTCTTACGACCAGATCCGCCTAAAACTTTGATTGTTAATACTTCACGAGCACCAGAGTTGTCTGCTACTTTTAAACGTGTTTCTTGTTGGATCATCTTTGTTTGACCTCCCTTATCTTTATACTTCTATTAAATAATTACTGATTCTTCAACGATTTCAACTAGACGGAAACGCTTAGTTGATGATAAAGGACGTGTTTCTGCAATCTTAACGATATCGCCCATTTTTGCTGAATTGTTTTCATCATGTGTTTTATATTTTTTTGAATATTTTACACGTTTACCATATAATTTATGAGTTTTGTAAGTTTCTACAACTACTGTAATAGTTTTGTCCATTTTATCTGAAACTACTTTACCAACGTAAACTTTGCGGTCATTTCTTTCACTCACAGTAATGAACCTCCTCTACTTGATTATTTATTATCTGCTGCTTTCTCTTCTTCGATTTCTCTTTCACGTACGATTGTTTTAAGACGTGCAATCGTTTTTTTAACTTTTCGAATGTTAGCAGTCTCTTCAAGTTGACCAGTTGCTAACTGAAAGCGTAAGTTGAATAATTGTTCTTTAGCTTCTTTGATTTCTTTTTCAATTTCAGTAGTGGTTAAATTTCTGATATCCTTAGCTTTCATTTGTGTCACCACCCAATTCTTCACGTTTTACAAACTTAGATTTTACTGGAAGTTTGTGTGCAGCAAGACGTAATGCTTCACGTGCTACTTCTTCTTGAACACCAGCGATTTCGAACAAGATACGTCCTGGTTTAACTACTGCTACCCAACCTTCAACTGCACCTTTACCTGAACCCATACGTACTTCTAAAGGTTTTTTAGTATATGGTGTATGTGGGAATATTTTGATCCATACTTTTCCGCCACGTTTCATATAACGTGTCATTGCGATACGAGCTGATTCGATTTGACGAGATGTAATCCAAGCTGCTGTTTGAGCTTGTAAACCATATTCACCAAATGTTACTTCATTTCCGCCTTTTGAACGACCAGTTGTTTTAGGACGATGTTGACGACGGAATTTAACACGTTTTGGTAATAACATTATTATTTTCCTCCTTCACTAGACTTCTTTGTAGGAAGAACTTCTCCACGGTAGATCCATACTTTTACACCTAATTTACCGTAAGTAGTGTCGGCTTCTTCATGTGCGAAATCAATGTCTGCACGTAGTGTATGAAGTGGAACAGTTCCTTCTGAATATTGTTCTGCACGAGCGATATCTGCGCCACCTAAACGACCAGATACTTGTGTTTTGATACCTTTAGCTCCCAATTTCATTGCACGTTGGATAGCTTGTTTTTGAGCACGACGGAAAGATACACGATTTTCTAATTGACGAGCAATGTTATTTGCTACCAATGTTGCATCTAAATCAACTTTTTTGATTTCAATAACGTTGATGTGTACTTTTTTGTTAGTCAATGCGTTTAATTTGTTACGTAATTTTTCGATTTCAGAACCGCCTTTACCAATAACCATACCTGGCTTACCAGTGTGGATTGCGATATTGATACGGTTTGCTGCACGCTCAATTTCAACACTTGAAACTGAAGCTTCTTTTAATGCTTCTGCGATATATTTACGAACTTTTAAGTCTTCATGTAAAAGTGTTGCGAAGTCTTTACCAGCATACCACTTTGCTTCCCAGTCACGAATTACACCGACACGAAGTCCGATTGGATTAATTTTTTGACCCACTATATTCCCTCCTTAATGATTTAGTTAATTATGCTTCTTTAACTTCTTCTTTAGCTTCTTTTTCGCCAACTACGATTGTAATATGACTAGTACGTTTGTTGATCGCACTTGCACGACCTTGTGCACGTGGACGGAAACGTTTTAATGTAGGTCCTTCATTAGCATAAGCTTCTTTGATAACTAATGTGTCAGGATTTAAATCATAATTATGTTCTGCATTTGCTAATGCTGACATTAATAATTTTTCAACTACAGGTGATGTTGCTTTGTTAGTTAATTTTAAGATGGCAATTGCTTCTGCCACTTCTTTACCTCTAATAAGATCTAAAACTAATCTCACTTTACGAGGTGCGATTCTTATTGTTCTAGCAACCGCTTTTGCTTCCATTGTGACTTCCTCCTCTATTTAGAAATTAGCGTTTAGTCTTCTTGTCGTCTGCAGCATGACCTTTATAAGTACGTGTAGGTGCAAACTCTCCTAATTTGTGTCCAACCATATCTTCAGTAATGAATACTGGTACATGTTTACGACCATCATATACTGCTATTGTATGTCCGATGAAGTCAGGAAATACTGTTGAACGACGAGACCATGTTTTAATAACTGATTTTTTTTCACCTTCGTTTTGAGATTCAATTTTTTTCATTAAATGATCATCAACGAAAGGTCCTTTTTTAAGACTACGAGCCATTATGGCGCCTCCCTTCTTATTTATTGCGCGCGGCATCTAAGCCGCACACGTAAATAAGGTATTATTATTTTTTCTTACGACCACGAACGATGAATTTAGATGAACGTTGGCTTTGTTTACGAGTTTTCTTACCAAGTGTTGGTTTGCCCCATGGAGACATTGGTGATTTAAGACCGATTGGTGTACGACCTTCACCACCACCGTGTGGGTGATCGTTAGGGTTCATTACAGAACCACGAACTGTTGGACGTTTGCCCATCCATCTAGAACGACCTGCTTTACCAATTGTGATTAATTCGTGTTGTTCATTACCAACTTGACCGATTGTTGCACGACAAGTAGATAAGATCATACGAACTTCACCTGATTTAAGACGAACTAATACGTATTTACCTTCTTTACCAAGTACTTGAGCACTTGTACCAGCAGAACGGACTAATTGTCCACCTTTACCTGGTTTTAATTCGATATTGTGAATTGTAGTACCAACTGGGATATCTGTTAATGCTAATGCATTACCAACTTTGATATCTGCTTCTGAACCATTGAAAATTTGTTGTCCTACTTTTAAGCCTTTAGGCGCAAGTATATATCTTTTTTCACCATCTGCGTATACAACTAATGCAATATTAGCTGAACGGTTTGGATCATACTCAATAGTTGATACTTTAGCAGGAATTCCATCTTTATTACGTTTGAAATCAATTACACGGTATTGACGTTTATGACCGCCACCTCTGTGACGAACTGTCAATTTACCTTGGTTGTTACGTCCCGCTTTTCTCGGAAGCGGTTGTAATAGTGACTTTTCAGGAGTCGTTGATGTAATTTCAGCGAAATCTGAAGATGTCATATTACGACGACCATTTGTAATTGGCTTATACTTTTTAAGAGCCATTGTCGTTTTACCTCCTTAGTGGTAATTGTTTTTAGTTAAATAGGTCTATTGAAGAACCTTCTTTTAGAGTTACGATTGCTTTACGACGTTTGTTAGTGAAACCATTGTAACGACCAACACGTTTAGCTTTCGCTTTAACGTTCATGATGTTTACTGTGTCTACTTTTACGTCGAAAATTTCTTCGATTGCGATTTTCACTTGTGTTTTGTTAGCACGTGTATCAACATCAAATGTGTATTTATCTAAAGCCATATCTGATGAAGATTTTTCTGTGATTACGGGGCGCTTAATAACATCTCTTGCTTCCATTATGCGAGCACCTCCTCTACTTTATCCACTGCTGCTTTAGTTATTACGACTTTGCTAGAACCTAAAATATCTAATACGTTTAAGCTTTGAGCGTCAATAACTTTAACACCTGGAATGTTACGAGCTGATAATTCAACGTTACTTTCAACAGTATCAACGATGAATAAAACTTTTTTAGAAAGTTCTAAATTGCTCATTACATTTTTGAATTCTTTAGTTTTAGGCGCATCAAAGTTGAATGCTTCTAAAACAGTTAATTCGTTATCACTTACTTTTGCTGATAATGCAGAACGTAATGCTAAACGACGCATTTTCTTAGGCATTTTGTAAGAATAACTTCTTGGTGTAGGACCGAATACGATACCACCACCACGCCATTGTGGCGCACGGATTGTACCTTGACGAGCACGACCTGTACCTTTTTGTTTCCAAGGTTTACGTCCACCACCACGAACTGCTGAACGATTCTTAACTGCGTGAGTACCTTGGCGTAATGAAGCACGTTGTAAGTTGACTGCTTCGAATAATACGTGTTGGTTTGGTTCGATACCAAATACACTATCATTTAATTCGATAGATCCTGATTTAGAACCATCTACTTTTAATACATCAATATTAGCCATAATGTTGTTTCCTCCTTTCACCTAAATAATTATTTATTACCTTTTTTAATTGAAGTTGTAAGTTTTACTAAACCTTTTTTAGGGCCTGGAACGTTACCTTTAACTAAAATTACGTTATTTTCTGCATCAACTTTAACTACTTCTAAGTTTTGCATAGTAACTGTGTTTCCACCCATACGGCCTGGTAATTCTTTACCTTTAAATACTTTAGAAGCATCTGAAGCCATACCCATTGAACCAGAACCTCTATGATAACGAGAACCGTGACTCATTGGTCCACGAGAGAAACCGTGACGTTTAATTGAGCCTTGGAAACCTTTACCTTTAGAAACGCCTGTTGCATCAATAATGTCTCCTGCTTGGAAAGTATCTACAGTGACTTCTTGACCTACCTCGTATGCTGAAACATCAATGTTTCTGAATTCACGAGTGAAGCGCTTAGGTGCTGAACCTGCTTTTTTAGCATGTCCTTCAGCAGCTTTAGTTGCATATTTGTTAGATTTACGATCTTTTTTATATGCTTGTTTGTCTTCAAAACCGATTTGAACAGCGTTGTAGCCGTCTACTTCATCAGTTTTTGTTTGTAATACTACGTTTTGACTAGCTTCTACTACAGTAACTGGTATTAATTCACCGTTTTCTGCGAATACTTGAGTCATTCCAATTTTTCTTCCTAAGATTCCTTTGGTCATCGAAAGTCGCACCTCCTGTTATTTTAATGAATTATAATTTGATTTCGATGTCTACACCAGATGGTAAGTTTAAGCCCATAAGAGCATCAACTGTTTTAGGTGTAGGGTTAAGAATGTCGATTAAACGTTTATGCGTACGTTGTTCGAATTGTTCACGTGAGTCTTTATATTTATGAACGGCACGGATTACAGTATAAACTGATTTCTCAGTTGGTAATGGAATCGGACCAGACACTTGAGCTCCAGAACGTTTAGCTGTTTCAACAATTTTTTCTGCTGATTGATCGATCATACGGTGATCATACGCTTTTAAACGGATACGAATTTTTTGTTTTGCCATAATTTTCCCTCCTTGTTCGTCTACTTTATAGTGATAGACTTCTCCACGAAAACTCTCTTACACACCGCCATGGCAAAGCGGCCGGGTGTGTCAGTAACCTCTCGCTTCATCGCTTCTTAAAGTCCAACATTAGATATGATACATGATTTATACCTATTATGCAATAGATATCCATATATTTTTTCTAAATCCATCTAACACATACCCAAGTATTATAACGGATATTACCACCTATTTCAATAGATAAAATTTAATTAGATAATTTGTAATCTAAATGTTATAATATAACAAGCAATTTTCAATAGGTGGTGAAGTCATGAAAAGAGGAATTAAGTCTGTGTTACTTGTTCTTTCTATTATATTAGTGATATCTGAATTAATATTAGCAATACCATTTCTCGGCGGTGGAATTATACTTTCAACTGGTTACAACGCCCTAGTACTTAACGGTACGCTTTATTTTATTGCTACTCTTATTTTATTAATAGATAATCAAAACTCTGTGAAGGTCATTTTTGTTATACCATTAATAGGGTTAATAGCTAGTTTCGTTGCAGTTATTCCAATTATTGGATGGTTATTACATATTGTAATGGTCGTCTTAATGATTATATTCTTATTCACTATTATAATTGCACCTGTTTATATACCATCTAAATATTACAAGACAACATATAAAAGTTAATATATAAAACGAGGCTGGACATAAATTCTAACTCAAAATAAATAAGCGTATCACTTAACTGATTTTTTAAAGTTTACAGTGATATGCTTATTTTTTAATATCTTACGATTTTGTACGTGCATGCTTGCCTAGGGGTATGGCTCGAGCCTGTAGTCTCTCACTCATACTTTTCCTCAGGCGTCCGCACTTACAAAATCGGTGTAATTATCTATTTTTATAAATCTTACGATTTTGTTCGTGCATGCTTGCCTAGGGGTATGGCTCGAGCCTGTAGTCTCTCACTCATACTTTCCCCTCAGGCGTCCGCACTTACAAAATCGCTAACAATATCTATTTATATAAAAATAAGAGCAGAAATTCAATTTTAATAATGAATTTCTACTCTCAATAGAATTCTAAGATATTAATTGTCTCAGATTCTTTTTATATTTTAACCATGAACAAATACGAAATATGCGACGAACACAAAGAATAAACCATACATTATAGGATGAATCTCTTTATGTCTTTTTGCTACTATCATTGTAATAGGATAGAAAATAAATCCGCAAGCAATACCTGTCGCAATTGAATATGTTAATGGCATCATAATCATTGTTAAGAAAGCAGGTACTGCGATCTCAAATTTTTGCCAATCAATCTTACCTAAGTTACTTACCATCAACACACCGACGATCACTAGTGCTGGCGCTGTTACTGCACTGGTAACAACTGCCATTAATGGAGAGAACAATAACGCTGCTAAGAAACAAGCACCTGTTACAACACTTGCAAATCCTGTTCTTGCCCCTACTGCTACACCTGCACTTGATTCAATATAGCTTGTTGTTGTAGACGTCCCGAAAATTGCACCTACAATTGTTGCTAATGAATCTGCGAATAAAGCCTTCCCTGCTCTTGGTAATTTATTATCTTTCATTAAACCTGCTTGATTGGCTACTGCAACTAATGTACCTGCAGTATCAAAGAAATCTATAAACAAGAAAGTTAATACAACTATTAAGAATTGTACATTAAATATAGTAGATAAATCTCCAAATGCTTCAAAAGATGCTCCGAATGTTGGCGCTACACTTGGTACTTTTCCAATAATACTATCTGGCATAGCGATTAATCCTGTAATTAAACCTGCTACAGCAGTTAATACCATACCTACAAATATTGCACCTGGTAATTTTTTAGCCATCAAAATAACAGTGATAATAATACCAAATACTGCGAGTAATACTTCTGGGTTATGTATTGAACCTAGAGTAACTAATGTAGAATCTTCTTTTTGTACAATACCTGCTCCTTGTAATCCTACAAAAGTAATAAATAAACCTATCCCTGCTGATACAGCCATCTTTAATTCAAATGGAATTGCATTTATAATGACTTCTCGCAAACCACTCATCGTTAATACTGCAAATATAAGTCCAGAGAATAGTACTCCTGTTAATCCAGTTTGCCAAGGTATCCCCATAGTTAATACTACTGTAAATGCAAAAAATGCATTCAATCCCATACCTGGTGCCAATGCAATCGGGTATTTAGCGATAATACCCATAAACAAACAACCTACTAAAGCAGCTAAAGCAGTAGCAACAAATACAGCACCTTGATCCATTCTCATTGAATCAGGTATGTTCTCAACACTTGCTAAACTCAGCATTGATGGATTTATGGCTAATATGTATGCCATTGAAAGGAAAGTTGTTAAACCACCTAATATTTCTCTTTTATAATTAGTTCCCAATTCATCAAACTTAAAGTAACGTTTCATAGTAAGACTCCTTTTTTAATTTCAACACTGTACATTGTATTACTCAGCACATTAAAAATCAATACTTTTTACGAACATTTATTAATATTAAATTATCTATGTTCGTGTTATGCCCCCTACAAAGCTTTTGTGCTCTAATTTCATAATATGAAAAACACCCGTACTCATATTTAAAAGTACGGGTGAACCATATTAGAATTTCAAATCCTTTAATGCATCTTTAAATGGATTGTTTTCTACTTCTTCATTCTTCATGTATTGTTTCATTTCTCTCTTGCCTATTTTGCCAGTCTTTTTATTTTTCAGTCTTTCATCCATGTGTTCTTGTGTTTCTGTATGACCACATACACAACGGTAAGTTGCTTTCTTTCCTGTACCATATAAAGTTAATTTCTTTTTACAATTTGGACATCTTGCATTTGTTTGTCGTTGTTGATTCTTTTTAGTTTTACAAGTTGGATCTTGACATACGAGCATTTGACCATTTTTAGTTTTTACTTTAAGCATGAATTTTCCACAAGTTGGACACTCTGTTGTCGTAATATTATCATGTTTAAATTTATCATCACTATTTTTAATATCTCCAATAATTTCTCTAGTAAACCCTCGCATTTCTTTCATGAAAGTTTCTTTTGAATACTTACCTTTTTCAATTTGGTTTAATTTCATTTCCCAATTTGCAGTAAGTTCAGGTGAAGTCAGTTGTTCTGGAGCTAAGTTTAATAATTGTTTACCTTTAGGCGTAATTTTAATTTTTCCTTGAATTGCTTCTATAACATTAGAGCTATATAACTTTTCTATAATATCTGCTCTTGTTGCTACAGTTCCAATACCACCTGTTTCATTTAAAGTTTGAGCCATCTTTTTATCTTTAAGTTTGAAGAAAAGTTGTGGTGATTCCATAGCTTTAAGTAACGTTCCTTCATTAAAGTATGCTGGTGGCTCTGTATCCTTACTCGTAATGTTCAAGTTCTGAATTTTAACTAGTTGTTGTTCTTTAAATGGTAATTCTTTAACAATTGCTTTTTCTTGGTGAATTGCTTTATAGCCTAATTCAATCGCTACTTCTTGAACAAGTTTAAACTTCTCACCTTCACAAGTTAATTCTACTGTAGTTTCTTCATATTGATATGGTGGTAATAATACTTCTAAAAATCTTTCAGCAACTATCATGTAGATTTTTTCTTCTCTAGGCGATAATTGATCCATGTTAGGTCTTACCTCAGTTGGTACAATAGCATGGTGATCAGACACCTTATTATTATCTACAAAATGTTTTCCAGCTTTTATTTGTTTTTTAAGTAGTGGTACTGCGTAAGACTTTAATGATGTTGCACTTAGCGAAGAGACTCTTTCTTTTAATGAAGAAACCATATCATCAGTTAGATAATTTGAGTCAGTTCTTGGATAAGTTAATACCTTATGTTGCTCATATAAAGACTGCATAGTATTTAATGTTTCTTTTGCACTCATTTTATATCGTTGATACGCTGTTTGTTGCAAACTTGTTAAGTCATATAATTTTTGTGGATACTTTGTTTTCTTTTTCTTATAAACATTTTCAATTGTTCCCGTATTATTTTGTACTTTTTGTTTTATTTGTTCTATTAATTCTGAATCAAATGTTTTATCTCCATTTTGAGTTACCCATTTGAATTTATATCCATCTATATCAACATTCATTTGATAGTACTTTTTCGGCTTAAATGACTGTATTTCATTTTGTCTCATTTGAACAAGATTCAATGTTGGTGTTTGAACTCTCCCACATGACAATTGTGCGTCATATTTAGTTGTTAATGCTCTCGTAGCATTTATTCCAACTATCCAATCTGCTTCACTTCTACACAGTGCAGCTTGGTAAAGATTGTTGTAAGCTGCCCCAGGTTTTAAGTTTTGAAAACCTGCCTTAATCGCTTTTTCAGTAACTGAACTAATCCATAAACGATTCAATGGCTTTTTCACTTTAGCTTTCTCAATAATTAATCTAGCAACAAGTTCCCCTTCTCTACCAGCATCTGTCGCAATAATAATTGAATTTACATCATCACGTTTCATAAGATGTTGAACTGTATTAAACTGACTTCTTGTCTTCTTAATAACAACATGTTTCATATAATCTGGAATAATTGGTAAGACATTTAAATTCCATTCTTTGAACTTTTTATCATATTCTTCTGGTGTTGCATTTGTTACTAGATGCCCTAATGCCCATGTTACGATATATTGTTTATTCTCAAAATATCCTTTCTTTTGATCGTGCACACCTAATGCTTTAGCTATGTCACGACCAACTGAAGGTTTTTCTGCAAGAACTAATGCTTTCATATTCATTTCACCCATTCTTTTTTCATTCGTGTCATTATAACATGAATAAAAACTGTTCTAAAGCTATCAAAAACTTTTATAATTTTTCGTTTAATCGTATAATAGAATAAAATAATCGTTGAATAATAAAGGAGTGACTGTCATGCAAATATTGCCACTTAAGCAAATAGACCCTATCACCTCTTACTTATATGAAAAAAATCTTCAAAATAATTATTACGTTGAGTATATACCTACAGATATAGAAGAGATTAAGTCTGCTTTAACAAATAAATTTAATGAACAATCTTTCTACTATATCGAAGACAACAATAATATTATTGGAATTTTAGGATTTGAAAAAATTGATGATGAGACTGTCAATGTTTGGGGACCGATCGTTAATGATACAACAGAAGAAACTTTAAATGCGTTAAAAGAAATTTGGGGAATGTTACTCAATAATCATCGTGATATTAAATATTGTCATATATCACTACATAAAGACCACATTCTTAACAATAGTAAACTTAAAAGACTTCATGCTGGATATGTAGAAACGCAGTACACATTAGAAATTCAACAACCACCTCTTCCAATAGAGAAACAACATCAAATGACACCTTATAGCAAACCCTATTATTATTCATTTGATAAGTTGCACTCTAATAATTTTAAACATAGTGATATTAGTTCAAGAGATATTGTTAATTCTCTTGGTGAAAATCATGCTCTATATTTATATATTGCAGAAGGCCTTGTTAAAGGTTATATATATTTATCTATTGATATACCTAAAAAATTAGCAACAATACCTAATTTGGCATCTCATCACGATTATAGAAAGCAAGGTATTGCCTTTCAAATGATTCATTTTGCGACAAATAAAGCTTTTACGCATGATGATGTTGAAACTGTAAGAATATATGTAGATAGTAAAAAACATGAACAAATACAACTTCTTTATGAAAAAGTTGGTTTTAAAATTGTTAATGAAACACATCATTTTAAATATGTAAGACCTTTTTAAAGGGCATATGAAGAAGCTGAGACATAATTAATGATCTCAGCTTCTTTCCTTTATTAATATTCAGTGAGCTGTATGTTTTACAACTAATTTGTTTCGCGCGTATAATACACGGGTACTGTTTAAAATACAAATAAATAGAGAAAGCGAGTCGTGTGTATGGAATATCTTATAGCTCTGTTACCAGCATTGTTCTGGGGAAGTGTAGTATTAATCAACGTAAAAGTTGGTGGAGGTCCTTATAACCAAATATTAGGTACTACTATCGGGGCGTTCATCATTGGTTTATGCCTATTTGCATTTGGCGATGTTCAATTTACTGCTACTACAGTTATTATCGGTATGGTTTCTGGTGCTTTCTGGGCATTAGGACAAGGATTTCAACTTAGAAGTGTTGAATTAGTTGGTGTTTCAATTACAATGCCTATTTCCACAGGTTTACAATTACTTGGAACAACATTATTCAGCGCAGCATTTTTAGGAGAATGGTCTACAGGAACTCAAGTAGCACTTGGTTTATCAGGCTTAGCCTTATTAATTGTCGGTGTAATCTTTACTTCTGTTCAGAAAAAAGGTTCTGGAAACAGTGGTAATTCTAAAAAAATCGGTAAAGCTATTCCAATTTTACTTATCTCAACAGTTGGTTATGTTGTCTATGTTGTAATTGGTCAAGTATTTGGAGTTGAAGGTTGGGATGCATTATTCCCTCAATCAATTGGTATGGTAATTGGTGGTATCATTTTATCATTCAAACATAAACCTACAGTGAAATATACAGCATTTAATTTATTACCAGGTATTGTTTGGGCATTAGGTAATATGTTCTTATTCATCTCACAACCAAAAGTTGGTGTGGGTACAAGTTTCTCATTCTCACAAATGTTAGTTATTGTATCTACTTTAGGTGGAATATTCTTATTAGGAGAACAAAAAACAAAACGTCAAATGACATTTATCTGGATCGGTATAGTGTTAATTATAATAGCAGCATTCATTATTGGTGCAGCTAAAGGGTAGATTCAATTAAAAATATAGGAGTGTTTAATATGTATGAAGATTTAAAAGATAAAGTTGTCATTATTACTGGTGGTAACAGTGGTATTGGTAAAGCAACTTCAGAACGTTTCGGTAAAGAAGGTTCAAAAGTCGTGATTGGTTATCTTGATCATGTTGAAGAAGCTGAAAAAGTTGTTCAATCAATTAAAGATTCTGGTGCTGATGCAATCGCAATTAAAGCAGACGTTTCAGTAGAAGAAGATATTAAAAACTTAATACAACAAACACATGAAAAATTTGGACGTATTGATGTACTCATTAATAACGCCGGTTTCGAAAAGCCAATCCCATCACACGAAATGAGTTTAGCTGAATGGTCTAAAGTTATTGATATCAATTTAACTGGTGCATTCATCGGAAGTAGAGAAGTTATTAATTATTATTTAGAACATGATATTAAAGGTCAAATCATTAATACTGCTAGTGTGCATGACGTTATTCCATGGCCAAACTACGTCAATTATGCTGCAAGTAAAGGCGGTTTAAAATTGATGATGGAAACAATGTCTATGGAATATGGTAAAAACGGAATTAGAATTAATAATGTTTCTCCAGGTGCAATTGTTACAGAACATACACGCGAGAAATTCTCTGACCCAGCAACTAGAGAAGAAACATTAGGAATGATTCCTTTAAATGAAATTGGTGAAGCGGATCAAGTAGCTAACATCAATGCATTTCTTGCTTCAGAACAAGCAAGCTACATTCATGGTACAACACTTTATGTTGATGGTGGTATGACTAACTACCCTGCATTTATGGGCGGTAAAGGTTAATTCATTAATACGTAACATTATAATGCTAACAAGGTCTATGACTTTGTTAGCATTTTTTTATGCGCATGCTTACACTTCTTTCCACTTGTGTGAATATAGTTACCCTTGCTTACACTTCTACTGACTTGTGTTAACATAGGCATCCTTAGTTACACTTCTTTCGACTTATGTGACTATGGATACCCTTGCTTACACATCTCTCAACTTATGTGAATACAGATACCATTGCTTACACTTCTACTGACTTGTGTTAACATAGACATCCTTAGTTACACTTCTTTCCACTTATGTGACTATGGACATACTTGCTTACACTTCTCTCCACTTATGTGAATACAGACACTTAAGATTAATTGGCTTTGACATAAATGTCCTAGTATTTTAATGATAATCATTTAGCTAACTCTTAGAGACACCTGTTTTCTATATAAAAATAAATATTTCCAACGATTTTGTAGTGCGGACGCCTGAGGGAATAGTATGTGTGAGAGACTACAGGCTCGAACCATACCCCTAGGCAAGCATGCACATACAAAATCGTAAGATATTATAAAAAAATAAGCATATCACTGTAAAACTGAAAAGTTCAGTTAAGTGATATACTTATTTATTTTAAGTTAGGATTTATGTCCCAAGTTGTTTACTATTTTTTAATTTACCAAATATTTATTTTCAATATTAAACAAAGAAAAATTGATATACATACAATATAACGATGGATATAACGATACTTAAATTTGTTGCCATTCCTACAATTGGCAATGTCTTATATTTAAACGTAATAGCATATGATAATACTGAAACACCAATAGGTAATAACCAACCTATTAATAACGTTGTCTTAATCATTGGATCATCAACTGGTAAGAAGAAATGCACGAGTAAGCCCATTAATAATCCAAAACCATAATGGAATAATAAGTACTTAACAACGATTGGCAAATATGCTTTTTCTATTTTAAAGTTTAAAAATAAACCAAGTAATATCATAGAAAGCGGCATATTCGCATTTGCAATCACTTCAAAGAAATCTATCGCTTTTCCAGGAATTTTAATACTCATTATATTTAATATAAACATAAGCATATATGTCATGAGTGGAACTGTCTTAAATAAATTCAACACCATTTTTTTGAAATCAAATTGATCTCCACCATCATTAAAGTAACTTCCTACAAAGTAAGTTACACCGAACATAATAATTGCTGTACCAATGTCTAACATACCAAAGTATAGCAATCCGTTTTCTGGCCAAATTTGAGCTACAAGTGGATAAGCAAATAATCCTATGTTTACAGATGCTGCCATCATGCCAACTGTACCTCGAATTTGGTTATTATACTTTTTCTTGAACATCCATATAACTAAAAGCTTTGCGATAACTCCATATAAGAGCATCAATATAGGCAACCAACCTAGAGATAAATCTAAATCAGACCCATTTAAATTTACTATTACTAATGAAGGTAAAGTAACATTTAATACAAGTGTTGCTAGCACATTGCCATCCGAGGCTTTAAAGAATTTCATTTTCTTTAATACGTAACCTAAAGCAATTAATAAAATTATCATTATAAATTTTTCTGTCACTTTATCACTTCTTTCATCAAACTCACATTTATATATATTAACAATTGTTTAAATTCTATGCACACTTTTTGTTTGAAATATTAATAATTTATACTAAAATTAGTTTAGTTATCCTTAACAATATTATCAAAGCTTACGTTCAAAACTTTGTCTAAATCATGTGGATTTAGTTCTATTTGATATCCTCGCTTACCTGCACTTATTATAATCGAGGATAGTGATTCAGCACTTAAATCAATTACAGTTTGAAATGATTTTTTCATACCTATTGGTGAACATCCACCTCTTACATATCCAGTTACTTTTGTAAGTTGTTCTAATGGTAGAAGCTCAATTTTCTTCTGTCCAACAGCTTTGCTTGCTTTTTTAATATCTAAATGTTCAACTACAGGTATAACAAAGACAAAATATTCACTTTTGTTGTTCATAAATATAAGTGTTTTAAATACTTGGTTTTCTGGCTTCTGAATTAATTTAGCCACTTGATGACCATCTAAATGATTTTTTCCTATTTTAAATTCATGAGTATGATAAAATATATTATATTGATCAAGAATACGCATTGCGTTAGTTTTTACTTTTTTCAATTTATCACCTACTTCAATGATAATTTTAATTTAAAAGGAGTGTTTAAAATGGATTTAAACCAACAACTTTCTGAACTAAAATATGATTACGTACGTATACAAAATGATTTAGAAAAAAGAGAGTCTACTGGTCATGCAACTGATTTATTAGAAAAACAACTTGTTCAAATAGAAGAAGAAATCAGCAAAGTACGCTCTCAATTAAATCAAGATTAACGAAAGGAAAACATTATGTTAATTCTCATACTTTTATTATTTACCCTTACTTATCTTATTATAAGTTATTTAAGTATATATCAACTACATACAATGCTTACTCAAGCTTTAAGATTCATAATGGGACTCATGCTTATAGTATTTCTTGGAAGTATCGTGTTTGGGTTCTCCATACAAATTTGGTGGATTGTAGCAGTTCTTTTTTGTTTAGTCATTAACATAGAAATTACAGCATTCAAATATCGAATTAAAGATAAAAAAGCAACCAAGTTATTGAATTATATGACAATATTCATACTTATTATTTATGTCATATTATTATTTATTACTTTTTAGAATGACATTGTGGGTGGGACAACGAAATCTTTTTTATAAAATTAGATTTCTGTCCCACTCCTTTTTTATTTATATAAATGAGCAAGTTCTTGTAACCTTGAAGCACCTTCTGACAATTCTGAATCACTTAAAGCTAATGATATTCTTACATAGTTCTTTCCATTATCACCAAACGGAATGCCCGGTGCCACTAAAATGGATTGTTCTTTCAAGAGATATTCGACGAACGCTTCTCCATCATATTTAGGAGGAGTCTGTAACCATAAGAATATACCACCTTTCATTGGTTCAAAAGGTAAATTGGCTTCTCTTAAAGATGCTTCAAATTTATTTCTTCTGTTTTTAAAAATTTCATTTTGCTTAATAAGAAAATCATCACATTCATTTAAAGCGACCGTACTAGCATCTTGTAAAGCACCAAACATACCAGCATGAGTATGTGTTTGATACTTTTTCATGGCAGCTATCATTTCTTTATTACCTACTGCAAATCCAACCCTATAACCTGACATATTATAACCTTTAGACAGCGAATATACTTCTATTGCAGTATCTTTTGCACCTTCTGACTGAAGTATACTTGGATTTTTCTTATCAAATCCAAATGCACTATACGCAAAATCATGTACGATATTCGTTTGACTATTCTTAAATTTGTTAATTGTATCATCAAAAAATTGTTTACTAGCTACAGAACCAGTCGGATTGTTTGGATACGTTAAATAAATAAGTTTTGTGTTATCTATTATTTCACCCTCTATATCATCCCATATAGGTAAGTAGTGATTTTCTGAAGTTAATTCTAAAGAATATGGCTTAGCTCTAGCAAGTAATACACCAGCTAAATAATCTGTATATCCTGGATTTGGCAATAATACATAATCATCAGGTTCAACAACACAAAGAGGTAATTCAACTAATCCATTTTTCGTACCAAACAAAATACATACTTCCTCTTCTTTATCTAATGTCACGTCATAATGCCTTTTATAAAAATCAACTATAGCTTGTTTAAAAGCATCTTTACCATGAAATGCACCATATTTTTGATTTTCAGTTTTTTGAATAGCATTAATAAATTCATCAACAATAACTTTAGGTGTTTCACCATCAGGTATTCCTACAGCCATATTTATAAGAGGTAGTGGACCATGTTCAACCTTACGCCCCATTGTCTTTCCAAAGTAACTGTCTGGTATTTCTGATAATAGTTTTGATATCGGCACAGTAACGACTCCTCAAAATTAAAATTTTCTGACTAAAATTGTATATGAATATATTCTATCAAAGTATGAAAGTCGTACAAGCTTTTTCTTATTAACGTACTAAGAAATAAATAATAGAACATATAAAACCTCTCAATCCAGCAAGTGGATTGAGAGGTTAAAGTTTAGTCTATTTGTTCTTTAGAACCTTTAAATATTTTCTTTTTAAATTTCATAATAATTTCATAAGAGATTGGTACTACAAGTAAAGTTAAAATTGTAGATGAAATTAATCCACCGATTACTGTAATTGCTAATGCTTTAGAAATCAATACTGAACTACCTCCACCAAATAATAGTGGCACTAGTGCTCCTATTGTAGCGATTGCAGTCATGAGAATAGGTCTTAAACGGGTACCAGCCGCTTCAATTAATGCTTCCCTTGTTGACATTCCTGCTTGTTCCATATTAATTACTCTATCAATTAATACAATAGCATTGGTTACAACGATACCGATTAACATCAACATACCGATCATACTTGGTACTGAGATCGTTTCTTGAGTTACTAATAGTCCGACGATTACACCAATTATAGATACTGGTAATGAGAATAATATAGCAAATGGTGCTAATCCACCTTTGAATGTTAATACAATAACTAAGTAGACGATAAGAATTGCTGCCGCCATTGCCAATACTAACTGTTCTATTGCTTCATTAATATCATCATTCGTACCACCAACATTTAAATCTACATCAGATGGTGTATCGATATTTGATACTTTTTGATTTACATCTGTTGTTACTTTTGCAACATCATCTGCTGTAATTTTAGCATCTACAGATACTGAGATTTTATCATTTTCTCTAGTAATTGTATCCGGTGAAGTTGTTTTTTCTAGTGTTGCGATATCACTCAATGTAACATCTTTTCCTAATGGTGAAGTGATTTTTGTATCTTTCAACTTCTCTTCTGACCAATCTGTTTCTTTTTTCTTAGTCAGTTTTACATCAATAGACTTACCATCATCATTTAATTTAGTTACAACTTTATCTTGAGTTGTTTGATTAAGCGTCATCGCTATCTGACCTGCGGATAGACCTAGCTTACTTGCTTTATTTTGATCCACTTTTAAATCGTATTGCTCATATGACTCTGAAAGGTTTGAACTAACATTTTCAACACCTTTAACTTTCTTCATTTCATTTTCAACGTCTTTAACTGTTCCTTCTATTGATTCTGTAGATGGTCCAGAAACATTCACTGAAACTTCATTAGCTGTTCCACCAGTTGAAAAGTCTTGTTGTTTCCATTCGCCTTTATGGTTTAATGAGCCTACATGGTCCATTACATCTTTACCAACTTGATCCCAATTAGGTGTGTCTTTATCATACTTCACCATTAAAGCCATATCATTTTTAGCAGATGGATTGAATGGATTTTCCCCACCTACACTGTATTGTACAAACTCTACATTTTTATCTTTTGATAAATATTTCTCAGCTTGTTCTCCATTTTTTACTACTTGTTCTTCTTTCTCACCTGGAGATGGTTTATATGTGAGAGCTAACATTTTGTCTTCGCCTGTATCAATGAATGATTTACCTATATAAGGTGTAAATACAAGTGCAATACTTGCAACTACAAGTACTATACTCAATAAGATAACTAACCATTTATGATTTAAATTCCATTTTAAAATACCTTTATATTTATTAGCTAACCACTGACCTTTTTCTTTCTTCGCCTTTTTAATACCATTTCTAAAGAATATATGTGATAACACAGGTACAATAGTTAATGCTATAAGCAGTGAAGCTAATAAACTAAATGCAACTGCTAAAGCAAATGGTCTAAACATCTCACCTATTTGACCTGTTACAAATGCTAATGGTAAGAACACAACTATTGTAACGATAGTTGAAGACATGATCGGAATAAACATTTCTTTTGTTGCACTTGTTATGAGTTTACTACCTCTTAATGTTTCACCTTTATCTGACATTCTCCGATATATATTTTCTATAACAACAATGGAATCATCTATAACTCGTCCAATTGCAACTGTTAATGCTCCTAATGTTAAAATATTGAGCGAAACATCCATTGCCTTTAATCCTATTAATGCCATTAATAATGACATTGGAATTGAAACCATTGCTATAATGGTAGACTTAATATCTCTTAAGAAGAATAAGATAATAATAACTGCCACGATTGAACCAATTAAAGCTTTTTCTACCATGGTAGACACTGAATCTTTGATCGTAGATGCTGTTTCCATTAACTGAACAGATTCTATATTTTTATGATCTTTTTTATATGCTTCTACTTCTTTGTCTACGTTATCTACTACGTCTACTAAGTTTGCATCAGTTGCCTTTGTAACTTGTAATGCTAATGCATCTTTACCGTTTGTTTTAGAGATTGAGTCACGTTTTTTCTCTTTTTTCACATCTGCAATGTCTGATAATTTAACGGATGGGATACTTTGAGATGCGCTTGATTCTTCATCTCCTGATTGACTAGCTTGTTGTGCTTGACCTGCATCACCTTGTGAAGCTTGTTGTCCTCCACTAGACGCGCCACCAGTCATTGGAATTTCTAAATCATTTAATGCTTTTATTGAAGTGAATCTACCATCAACTACAATAGATTTTAAATCATCACCAAAAGTATATAAGCCCAGTGGTGATTCTTTTGTCGCACCATCAATATATTGAAGTACTTCATCTTCACTCATGCCGCGTTTTGTTAATTCATTTTGATCAAATTCTAAATTGACTTCTTCTAAAGTTTGACCAGATAATGAAACACTCTGTACACCATCAACTTTTTCAAGCTTCGGAATTAAGTCTGATTGCATTTGTTTTGTAGCTTTTTCTAAATTATTCTTCTTATCAGAAATAGAGTAACTTACGACTGGGAATGAATACATAGACATTCTACTCATGTCAGGGTCTTGTACACCTTCTGGTAAATCAAGTGCCTCTAATTTCTTTCTTAATTCTGTTTCTGCTTCATCCATGTCTGTTTGGTATGTATATTCTAACGTAATTGCTGAAGCATTTTCTAAAGATTGACTTGTTACATTTTGTACACCTTCCAGATTTTGTACTTCTTTCTCAACTGGTTCAGTTACGTTCTCCAAAACACTTTCAGGCGTTGCTCCTGGATAAGGTGTTGTAACTGTAATAACAGGTGTCGTTACATCCGGTAATAACTCTAGTTTCATTTTAAAAGCTGAATATATTCCACCAAGCAATATAATAATCGTCATTAACAAAATTGCGAACTTATTATTCAGCGAAAACTTAATCATTTTTTGGACCACTCAATTTCCTCCTATTTCTACTTTTGTAAATTATTTTATATTAAACTTCATTGTAATAACACCTTTACAGAAAGAAAGCACTAAAATTTAAATAATTTAAAGTTTTAGTGCTTTTAATCTATATTAGTTTCTTTTGATTTTCTTTTCTATTTTTCGCTTATAAGTTGTAAAAGCTGGCTTAACCTTTTCTATTGCTGTATATAATGGTCTATTCAGTACATAATCGAACTCACCAATCTTCTCACTTAAGTATGTTCCCCATACTCTCTTGAATGCCCATAAACCATAATGTTCGTGATCTTGATCTGGGTCGTTGTCTGTACCACCAAAATCAAATTTATCAGCACCTTTTTCTTTAGCAAAACGCATCATTTCGATTATCATACGGTGATTTGGTAAAAACTCACGATATTCATTAGATGAAGCTCCATATAAGTAATACGATTTCTTACCGGAGAAGATAAGTATTCCACCAGATAAATAAACACCATCAGGCTTTTTCTCTTTTAATTCTTCCATTTCTTGAATACGCTTTTCGTAATTACCTAATTTTTCATCAGCATCATTCAATTGGTTAACAACTTTTTTAGTTTGTCTTCTACCTTCAAGTTTTTCTTTTTCTTCTAATAATGCATCTCTTTCTTTAAATAAATCTTCCAACACATTATCAGGTACAACTTTCACTAAAAATAGTTCACAGTCTCCATCAGGATGTAAGTGATCATAAATATTCTCAAAATAAGACACATCTCTCGTTAAGAAGTTGTCTCTTTCTCCTGTTTCTTCCATGATTTGAGCGAAGATTTTTAAATCATCACGATTCCCGATAATTAACTCTGTTCCTCGTTTTAAAGAGTTTCTTACACGTGAGCGATTTCTTTTATCAAAACTTTGCATTAAATCTTCTTCAGATTGATCAATTTTAGTAATCATTGTCATACGTGGTTGAATATAAGTCTTACTTAATCCATCTTCAAATCCTTTATGTTCAAATCCTAAAGAAGTTAAATACTCAAGTACGCCTTCTGATTGGTCCACTTCTATATCTGGATCAATTTTGATTGCATAACTTTTTTCATGCCTTGCCATCTCTTTAGACAATTCAAAAAGTACTTTAACAGAAGTTTCATCTTTATAATCTACAACAAATCCTCTAGATATATAACATAGAGTATATGGTAATTTTGGTACTTTTTTAAATAATAGTTGTGCAACTCCTGTTAACGCTTCGCCATCACCAACAGCAATACGACGAGAATACCAACCTGTAAGCTTTTTGGATTCTGCCCACTTTGTAAGTTGCAACATATCACCATTTGGATGTTGCTTTACAAATTCATCATGTTGCTCATGAGTGATATTCATTTTCTTTATCGTCATTTATAAATCTCCTTTTTATCAATTCGTCTCTCAATTATACAATGAAACATACTACAATTTCACGCAAAAGCCCATTATTTGTTATACTTGTTTCATAAACCATACAGTTAGGATTGAAATACATGAGACAATTATTTCTATCACTTTTTATTATCCTAAATATTATATTGATTATCATTAGCCTTAACTTTGATGTCACTATTAATTATTTAAGTTATCGTATTATAGTTGTAGCTTTTACATTCTTATTAAGTATCGTATTTATACTTGAAAATGCTCGAAAATCCGTTTTATTTATAGCCATTCTCAGTACTATTATAGCATTAATCCATTTATCACTTATTATTCAAAGTGTTTACGTTAATGTTTATGCAAATTAAATTTTAATAAATAATACGCGCCTTTTAAAAAAATGCGCGTTTCTTATTCTCTATTACGTTGTTCTAAAAACTCTACTATTTATGAAATATAATATTATCAATAAAATAGACACAATAATAATTGTAAACACATAAGGAAATACATCATGTTCTCCTCTAATCCCAACTAACGGTGATACTAAGCCACCAAATAAGAATTGAGATAATCCTAATAAGCTAGCTGCACTACCTGCCCCGCCTTTATTGTTAGCCATAGCAATTGAAAATCCAGTCGTCCCAATTGCTGAAACCGGACTAACTAGAATAAAGAATCCAATTATTAACAGCCATAGTGGCCATCCATTTATTAAAGTTATTGACACAATGACAACACCTACTATTTGTATCATACCGAATAAACGCATTAATAAGTGTTCATCATAATAATCAACTAGTTTATTAATGACTTGACCTGATAATATTAATCCAAGTCCGTTAAAAGCAAACATCCAACTAAATGCGAGTGGTGAAATATGATATACAGACTGTGTGATAAATGATGAAGCGGATATGTAACTAAAAAGTAATGCATATGTACACCCTTGAATAAATAAAGGTAATAAAAACTTTGGACTTTGTAACAAGTTTTTAAAATCATTTAAAACTTCACTTATTCTGCCTGATGAACGTTCCTCTTCCGGCAAAGATTCCGTTAATTTGATTGATGACAAACTAAACATAATTAATCCAAACACAGTCAAAAGAATAAACACCATTTTCCAAGTTGAAAATGATAAAATAACGCCTCCTAATACTGGCGCTAATATCGGCGCTATACCATTCACTAACATCAATATAGCTAAAAATTTCGTCAGTGCTTTACCTTTATATAAATCGCTGGATATTGCCCGGGAAATAACCGCTCCTGCTCCACCTGTAAATCCTTGAATAAATCTAAGTGCCATCATGATGTATATATTCGGTGCAAACACACATAAAACTGATGCTATCGTATAAACAATTAAAGCAACCATTAGTGGTTTTTTTCTTCCAATAAAGTCTGAAAGTGGTCCGACAAAGACTTGCCCAATCGCTAGACCAATCATAAATAATGTTAATGTTAACTGAGTATTAGAAGTCGTCGTATCAAAGTCGTGACTAATTTCAGGTAACGCTGGTAAATACATATCAATTGAAAATGGCCCAAATGCTGTTAATAAACCTAAAATCACTATTAAAAATAGTGAGGGCTTTGTCATCTTTTGTTCATTCATGAAATACGCTCCTTTTATCACTCTTACCTTTCATTATATGCTTATCAAAATTCAAAAGGCAATGTAAATATAATCAATTACTAAATTGCTTTACTTTCATTATGTCATCATTCAAAATATAATAAGAAACTTAGAATCGGAGTGGAATCATGAACATCTTTTTAACTGGTGCAACGGGTTTTGTAGGTGCTGAATTAATAAAATCACTTTCAAAAGATGCACAGAAACATTTTTACATTTTATACAGATCTGAACAGAAAAAAACATTACTATTAGAAAAATTAGACCCTCAATTTCATTCAAGAATCCATTTTATTCACGGGGACATTACAAATGAATTTTGTGGAGTTAATAATCAAGTCATAAGTAATTTACCTCAAATAGATAAGTTTTATCACTTAGCTGCATTAGTCAAATTCAACTTTGAATTAGCAAATGAACTTTATCAAATCAACTACATTGGAACAAAGCATGCTTTGGATTTAGCTGAACGATTACATACTAAACATTTTATTTATGTATCAACAGCCTATACAGTCGGAGAGAAAAACAAAGCCGAAGAAACTTTACATTCACTTGAGTCACCTACACATAATCCATACGAAGCTACAAAAATAAGAGCAGAACATATCGTAGCACAACGAGAAACGATGGCAACTTCAATTATTAGACCAGCTATTGTTATAGGAGACTCTAAAACTGGAGAAGCAGATTCAAACTTTACTTTATATGGCTTTATGAAAGCATTAAAAGTTTTCAAAAGAAAAATAGAAAGACAACATGACAACAAAATTTATAGACTGTTTGGAAATGCGAGCCATACTTCAAATTTTGTGCCAGTCGATTATGTTGTTGACGTATTAACTGTAGCTAGTGATTACGCTGAAAATCATAAAATATATCATGCTACAAATAATCATCCACCATCGAATGAATTTATATTCCAAACAATAAAAAAACATTTAGACTTTCAACAATTAGAAGTTGCCCCACTTTCTGAAATCAACACAATTACAGATGATGAAAGAGTGCTTAATAGTTTTATTGATGTATTTGCGCCATATTTCTCGAAATCAATAGAATTTAATGATGATAATACAGCAGCAATGATGCAAAAAGCAGGACAAAGCACTTTAAAACTTTCTGAAGATACATTAGATATGATAATAGGAAAGTATTTTAATAAGTAGTCGTTGAAGATATCAGACAGAATGATATATGTATTGAACAAAAAGCTCGCCAATCCGTCATTTATAGTATACGGATTGGCGAGTTATTTATAATGTGAATTATATCGTACTTTTTATCCACCTATATAATTCATATTAATTTTATTATTTTTACGTCTTGCAACAGTAGCTTCTGTACGTTCATCTGAATATTTATCATCTCTTATATTCCACAAATGTTTCAAAGTAGCCAATAATTCAACATCTGTTTTATCGCTGCGTAGTTCCGACTTAATGTCATATCCATTTTTCTCAGCGAATAGACATCCATAAAATTTACCGTCTGAAGAAATTCTTGCTCTCGTACAAGAGGAACAGAATGATGCTGACACACTTGTTATTAGCCCAAATTGGGCATGATTGTCTTTATGACGGTAGTAAGTTGCAACCTCACCGAAATAACTCGAATCAACAGGTTCAATATCAAATGATGATTCAATTTTATTCAGCATTTCTTTCTTCGTCACCACTTTATCAAAGTTCCATCCATTATCGTTTCCTACATCCATAAATTCAATAAATCTCACAATGATATTTTTATCTTTAAAATATTGTACAAGTGGCAATATTTCTTGGTCATTAACACCTTTTTGAATAACAACATTAACTTTGACTTTCAGACCAATACTTGCTGCGTAATCTATTTGTTCAAGTATTTGAGAAGCGGATATATTGCGATTATTTATTGATTTAAACAAGTTATCATCTAATGCATCAATACTAACATTTACCCTTCTTAATCCCGCATTATACAAATTTAAACCATGTTTTTTTAACAAAAGGCCGTTTGTCGTTAACCCAATATCTTCAATGCCCTCTATGTTGTTTAATTCTTGAATCAATTTATATAAATTACGTCTTAGCAGTGGCTCTCCACCAGTAATTCTAATTTTTTGAACACCTAAAGAACTATACAATTTAGAAAGACGTACAATTTCTTCAAAACTTAACAATTCTTGTTTAGGTAAAAATACAAAATCATCACCAAAAATTTCTTTTGGCATACAATAATCACAGCGGAAATTACAACGATCAGTAACGGAAATTCTTAAATCCCTAATCGGTCTTCCTAATTTATCTTTGATAGGTTGATTCATCGTAACGCCTCCTTACCTAAACAATAGCTAAAGTTCGTTTTTTTCTAGGTCTTCAATGTAATTAATATTTTGATACCAGTTTGTTGGATCATTAACAAATTCTACATTTAACCACTGTGAAGGCTTATTTTGATATATTTTTTTCATTCTAAATTCTTCTTGATCTAGAGCATCTTTAATATCCTCTTCTACACGGTGACTGTAAAATGCTAATGTCGGCATCTTTTTACCATCAACTTCATATCCAGCAATATCTAACTGTTCTTCCATTACGCGCGAAATAAAAAATTGATACAAATAACTTATTGCTTTTTCTGTTATTTTTGGTGTATCACATGCAATAACAAAGTAGCATTCTGTATCATACTTCTTCATCACGCTGTAAATACCTCCTAAAGGTCCATTGTTCTCATACTCAGGCAAATCTACTACAATGTCTTGATAGTTGTTAAACGAATCTTTTAAATCATCACTAGAACTTATGACAACTTTTTCGAATAAATTAGTTTGATTTAAAGTTTGAATGATTTTTTCGTAAAAGACTTCTCCTTCTATTGTAGCTAATGCTTTTGGTGAACCAAATCTACTGGATTTTCCTCCAGCTAGAATTATTGCTATCATTTTCTTTTTACCCTCCACTGACTGGTGGAATAAGTGCAACGATATCTTGATCAGATACAATAGCAGTATCTTGCACAAATTCCTCATTTACAGCAAGTTGAAAAGTTTCAGTTTCTAGTTCTGGATGCTTTTCAACTAAATATTGCTTAAATTTTAACACAGAGTAGTCATTGTTAAGAGAGATTTGCTCCTCATTTGTGTTTACTATTTCTTTTAAATGAGCAAAATACAATACTTTCATCATTCACCCTCCATTTTAATTGAAGAATGGTATTTTTTTTGACTTCCTTGCCATTCTTCTCCATCTTCCCATATTTCTTTCTTCCAAATGGGTACAATTTCTTTAATTCTTTCAATCGCATATTCATTTGCTTCGTAAGCATCTTGTCTATGCGGTGAAGAAACGCTAATGACAACAGCAATATCAGAAATTTGTAACTCCCCAATTCTATGTGCTATCGCAACAATCGTTCCTGGCCATTTTTCATATATTTCATCACCAATTTGTGACAATTTTTTCTCTGCCATTGGTATATATGCTTCATATGATAAATATTCTGTTTTAATACCTTTAGTCCATTCTCGAACGTGACCTGTGAATACAACTACTGCGCCTTGCTTCTCATTTAACGTCCATTCTCTATATTGTTCTGGATTGATAGGATCGTTAACAATTTCAAACTGCTTCATTTGTTCACCTACTCTTTTTTTATCCAATTTTGAAACCAGTCAATAAATGATTTGTTTTCCTTTTTATCAAAAGCATTTAGTATATAAATGACATTTTGCAGTTCATGCTCTAACCCATTTTTCCCATTTTGTAAAAGTACTTTTGGAAATTTTTCGTGTTTAAATCCCTCAATCAAAAGTACATCTGGTTCAATAGATAAATCCTCATCTATTATTTGTTGTAATGATTTATCTACTTTAGTAACTCTTTCTATTAATTGTTTACCTAATACAATGCTTTCCTCTGCACCACTTGATATGAATGATAAACTATCAACTTCTTTATGGTTCATTGAAATATCTTCTATACCATGGCCATGATGTTTGATAGTAGATACAGTCATTTTATTTTCATGACAAACTTTAATTAGTTCATTTATTAAAGTTGTCTTACCACTATTTTTATAGCCTACTACTTGTAATTGTTTCATAGATTTAATTCACTTTCATATGATAGATGATCGGTTAGTAATACTTTTACTGTATCACCTTTAGCATACCCTCTTGTTCCACTAGGTAAAATAATCATACCGTTACTATTTGCAATAGCGACAATTGCATTAGATTTATTGAAACCAGATGGCTCTGCATATACACCTTCATTAGTGAAATGAGCCTTTCCTCTTATAAATCTCGTAAACGGGTTAGCTTTCTTAAAATCTTCAGCAAGTATAGCATCAATAATAACCGGATAAACTTCTTGAGCTGCCATCATTTTCTGGATAGTCGGCTTTGTAAACAATTGAAACCCTGAATAACATGCAGAAGGATTACCAGACAAACCAAATAATATATTATGGTCTTTATAAGCTACTGTTGTTACGCTTCCCGGTCTCATTTGTACTTTGTTAAATAATACATTTGCACCGATAGCTTCATAAACTTTAGGTAAGTAATCAAAATCTCCTACAGATACACCACCAGTTGTAATCACGATATCATGTTCTGACATTGCTTTTTCAACTATATCTATACATCCTTTGAGATTATCTTCTTGTATTTGAAATGTAGTTGCTTCAATGTTAATCCCTCTACATAATGATTCAATCATTGGACCGTTTGAATTTCTTATCTTTCCAGGTTCTAAAGGTTCATTTGGACCTACTAATTCACTTCCAGTTGCAATAATGGCAACTGTTGGTTTTTGATAAACTTTCACATTTTGATATCCAAATGTAGCTAAGACAGCAATGACTCCACTATTAATAAGTTTACCCTTGTTTAATACAATGTCATTTTCTTTGCATTCTTCACCTTTAAATGCGATGTTTTCACCTTGTTTAAAAGCCTTGCGTATCGTAAATCCTTTTTCATTTTCTGTCGTTTGCTCGAACATTACAACTGCGTCAGCACCATTTGGTATCGGTGCTCCTGTCATAATTCGAACTGCTTCGCCATTTTTTATTGTGACATCTGAAGCTGTTCCTGCTCCAATATGATCTATAACTTTAAATTGAATTCTATTATCACCATTAGCTCCTTGTGAATCTTTACTATTAATAGCAAAGCCGTCATAAGGTGATTTATCAAATCTAGGTATATCATACGTCGCTTTTACATCTTCAGCTAATATAGAATTTAAACTTTGTTCAATTGGTAACGTGCTTACTTCTTTATGTTTCGCTATTTTTATAACACGTTCTATCGCTTCTTTAACAGGTATTGGTGTTCGCATTTCAACAGCCATTTATTAGCACTCCTTGTCAATTTTTCTTTGCTTACATGTTATAATATTTTTAAGAAAGGATGATTATAGTGTCTGATTTTACACATTTTAATGAGCAAGGCCATGCAAAAATGGTTGATGTCTCTAATAAAGAAACAAGCACGCGTATTGCAATTGCAAACACTAGTATTAAAGTTAATCAAACAATTTATAACCAAATACAAAACGCAACAAATAAAAAGGGCGATGTACTCGGTACTGCACAAATTGCAGGTATTATGGCTGCTAAAAATACAAGCCAACTTATACCGATGTGTCATCCACTCCAATTAACCGGCATTGATATTTCATTTGACTGGGATAATGATAAGACATACACATTAAACATCTCTGCTACTGTTAAGACTAAAGGCCAAACAGGTGTAGAAATGGAAGCATTAACTGCTGCTAGTGTTACTGCTTTAACAATTTATGATATGTGTAAAGCTGTTGATAAAGGCATGATAATCGGCGAAACATATCTATCACATAAATCTGGTGGCGTTAATGGCGACTTCAACCGACAATAATTACTTATTAAGCTCATGTACTAAATGATTGATCTCTTTAGTGATGAGCTTTTCCATTGCCAACTTGACAGCACCTGTTGATCCTGGGATGGATATAATGACTTGCCTTCCTTTAGTTCCAGCAATTGCTCTCGAAAGCAATGCTCTAGATCCTACATCTTCTGTATAACTTAAGTATCTAAATATTTCCCCAAAACCTTCAATTTCTTTATCTAATAATGGTTTAACCGCTTCTATCGTTACATCTCTTTGACTTATACCAGTTCCACCAGTAGTTATGATGACATCAACATTTGTATTCAACCACTTATTAATTTGATTTTGAATTTGTATGATATCATCTTTAACAATTTTATAATGATCGTTATGAACCTCAACGTTTAAATTTTTCAAATGTTGCTGAACAAGTTGGCCACCTTTATCAGTCTCTTTCGTTCTCGTATCACTCACAGTCAAAATAGCTACATTTATATTTCCGTCTATTCTATCAATGACACTCATCCCAGCATCTCCTAACCAAACATATTCTCTACAAATTGTCTTCCTTCTTCTACTGAATCAATATCATGAATTAATAATCTCCCATTATTAAAAGCGACCACTCTATGATCATCATATAAATATTGAATCATATATGCATTTGATCTATGCAATAATCCATTCTTTGCTATAAATTTCTCAATTGCTGGACGGTTTAACTTTTCATTAATATATTGAACCGTATGACGTCCACATAATTCAGTAATTTGTTGTTCTGATGCAGAAAGTTTAGAATACGTCGGATGATCACCACACGTTTCACAATCATTCCGTCTCATTTGATCAAAACCAAATGTTTGATGCTCTCCATACCATACGTCTCCGTATGTGATTTTAGGTGTAAATTCAAATCCTGATAATATTTTTAAACCATCTGCGACTTGTAAACTCGTAGCCATCGTTACAGCAGGATTTATTACGCCCACTGTGTCGCATGTTCTATTGATAACAGGTAATTGAGGGAGTACACAATCAAAGCAAGGTGTAACGCCTGGTATAAATGTAGCTTGAACATATGTTGATTCTAAACATGCACCGTATATCCAAGGTATGTTCATTTTATAAGCAAAGTCATTGATTATCAGTCTAGTATTAAAATTATCTGTTGCATCGATAATGATGTCAGAATATCTCGCTACTTCTTGTAATAACTTTGCATCACATTGAGCGATATAAGTTTTTATTTGAATGTCTTCACGTATCTTTTTTAAATGTCTTTCTGCAGCAACAACTTTAGGTAACATTTCTTTAATATCTTTTTCGACAAATAAAGTTTGTCTTTGTAAATTAGATGATTCTACATAATCTCGATCGATAATGTTTAATCTATTTACGCCTGATCTTGCAAATTGTTCAGCAACATGTGTGCCTAAAGCACCCATTCCTACTATAGTGACATTACTCTTTTCTATTTTTTCTTGTCCTTGTTCTCCAATTTTATCGAATAAAATTTGACGAGAATAACGTTCGTTCATTTTTATCAACCTTTCACGAATCTCTTTAACTCTATTATAGAATGAAAGCACTTTATCCTCAATTAATAGAGAACCTACTCTTACTTAAAAGAGCAGGTTATACTATTATAATATCCTTTTTTCTATTTTTGTCATATGCATCATTGAGATAAGTGCAATTATTCCAGTTAAAGCTAACAAGAAAAATGCTAAATGATTTGAACCCATAAAGCTTGTAACGAACGAAATGATTAAAGGCGGGAAGAATCCACCAAGTCCTCCCATCATAGATACGACACCATTAACAACGCCTGCTTCTTTATTGAAATATGTAGGTACAAGTTTGAAAATCAAACCATTTCCAATACCGGCACAAATACTGATAGTTAAACATCCAATCGTAAATAATAAAATATTATGTGCTATCGAAAGTATGAAAGCTCCTGAAATCATTCCAATGAAGAAAATTTTAAGAACATTTAAAGCGTTAAATTTATCGCCTAACATTCCCCCTATTGGTCTTAATAAAGTTGCTATAGCTATGAATACGCCTGTTCTAATACCTGCGTCTACTTTATCTATTTCAAAATGATCAACTAAAAAGTTTGGTAAAAATAATCCAAATGCTACAAACGAACCAAAAGTGATAAAGTACCAGAAACTAAAGTAATGAAGCTTATAATTATTTATAACTTGTTTAGTTTGTGACACCATTGGTATTTTAACTTTAGGTTCATCTTTATCACCAAAAATAAACATTAACACTGCAAATAGAGCCATAATGATTAAATATAATTGCACAGTATGTTGCCAACCTATCGTACCAGCAATAGGTGGTGCTAAAAATGAAGAAACTGCTGTTCCTAAATTCCCCATTCCATATATACCATTCGCAAAACCATGTTTTTCTTTAGGATAATATTTAGGAATAGAAGTTACACCAACCGAAAATACTGCTCCACCAAGACCGATGAAGAAACCAGCCACCATTAAACCAGCTGTTGATTGCGCTTGACTCAAATAAAATACTGGAAATAATAAAATAATAAAACTGATTAAAAATACTAGTCGTGAACCTAATAAATTAGTATAGTATCCAATTGGTATTCTCAAAATGGATCCTAATATAACTGGTATCGCTAAAATAATTGCTTTTTGTCCTTCTTGCACATTAATGTCTTGCGTAATGTAAGGCATTAAAGGTGCTAATATACTCCAAACCATAAAACCTGCCATTAAACTCAAAGTTTGAAGCGGTAACTGAACTTTGCCTATGTTGTTTCTCATCTCTTTTCACCCTTTTTTTCATTTGAACTTTATTAACATTCATTTCATGCTAATTGTAGGTTATTTGTGAAAAGATGCACATAAGGATATACCCTTAGAAAAATAAGTAAAATCCCTATATTACAAATGAGGTGGATTTCGATATTTAGGCAAAGCTAAATTCATAACTTCTTTTGAGTTTAGATTATATGGGTAGCGTGCTAATATGCAATTTTTCCTAGATTTTCTAATTATAAAACTACATAATTTATTAATAAAAAAAGCCAGACGACTATGACGATATTAAATCGTTAGTTGTCTGGCTTATTCAATACTTTTTAAAAGTCTAATAATTTTTTCTTCATAGCATATTCAACGAGTTCTGGACGAGATTTTAAATCTAGTTTGTCCATAATGCGTGCTTTGTGTGCTTCTATCGTTTTGACTGAAACAAATAGTTTTTCAGCAATTTCTTTATTACCAAATCCTTTTGCAATTAAAGGAAGAATCTCTAATTCTCTTTGAGATAATATTTTAAAAGGATCAGAATGATGCACGCCATCTTGTTTAGGATTAACTAATTCATTTACTAATGAACTTGTTACTTTTGAATCTATATACATGTTTCCTCTATGAATTGTTCTGACTGCATTTATTAATTCTTCATCTGGCGCATTTTTTAATATATAGCCTTTTGCACCACTTCTTAGAACATGGAATAAATATTCTTCATCATCAAACATCGTTAATATTAATATTTTTGTATTTTTAAAATCATCCGAAATCTTTCCTGTCGCTATTAGACCTGATTCTCCTGGAGGCATGCTCAAATCCATTATTAGAACATCTGGTTCATGTTTTGCCACCATTTGATATGCTTCTATCCCGTCAGCAGCTGTAGCTACTACTTCCATATCTTCTTGATAATTTAATATCATTGAAAAACCAGTTCTCACTACTGCATGATCATCTGCAATTACGAGTTTCATGTTTCTTCCCCCACTGTTATCCTATTGGCACATTTAATTTTATATTCGTGCCTTTTCCCAGTTTACTTTCGATATTAATTTTACCACCAACAATTTCTGCACGTTCTTTCATGCCATAAATACCAAGTCCTGAACCTTTTGGCTCACTACCCAATATAAAGCCATTGCCTTGATCTGCAATTTCAACTTCAATCATTTGACCATCACATGTCATATGGACATCTACACTGTCTACATTAGCATATTTTAATGAATTAAATACGGCTTCTTGCACAATTCTATAAACGACAGTCTCTATTTCTGGATTAAAGCGTTTAATTGATGAATCATAATGATAAAGAACCGAAAATCCAAAATTTTTCTCAAGCTGTTTAAAGTATGATTTAAATGCTGCATTTAAACCTAAATCATCTAAAGACGATGGTCTTAATTCTAATGATAAATTTCGAATGTCATCAATCAATCTAGACATTAAACTTTCAATTTGTTGTGACTGTAACTTTAACTGGTCAATGTCATCTTGATATTTGAGTAATCTTAATTCAACACTAACATTTAATAATTCTTGGACAACTCCATCGTGCAATTCTCTTGAAATACGTTTACGTTCATTTTCTTGTGCTGAAATTGTTTTTTGCATCATTGTTTGTTGATGAAGTTTTTGTTGTCTCTCAATTTGTGGTGACACATTTTGTAAAGTATATACTTTTACATCATCTTCTTGGCTAATTGTTTGGTAAGTTGCTGTAAATGGTTCAACTGTGCCGCTATTTGTTTGCATAAATACTTGGAAACTCGTGTTACCAATTTTTGAAGATTCTAAAAAACAATCTTTACATGATTGAAGTGCATACTCATTAGAATAACCTTCACAACGACTACATATCGCATGCGTTAACGATGGTTGATTATCTTCTGAGATCACTCTTCTAGCAGCTTGATTCATATTTATAATTTGGCCATTACTATTTAAAAACACGATCATCTCGCTCGTTTTCTCGTAGTACTGTTTTAATATATTCGTCAAGATGGATGAATCTTGTGAACTCATGAATTAATCATATCCTTTCCATAAAATGGTCCAAAACGTGTGAACTGGTCAATATCAATTTCAGGTAATGGTTTGTTGTCTCGTTGCCCAGATAAGAGGACACCACAAACTCTATTGTGTTTCCATAAAGGCATGGCTATAAGTGCTGTTAGTTGTTCACTTTGAATTATTGGATAGTTGAACAATTGATCGTTATATGGACTTTCTTCCATATTATTAATAATGATTGGTTTCCCACTTTTCATTACTATTCCCGCTATGCCTCGGCCCGTTCTTAATTCGATGTTTTTATATCTATGATTCAGATTTCCAGACACATATTGCCACTTTATGTGACATGGCGCAGACTGTTCTGAAGACATGGCTAATCCTACAAAATCAAAATCATATGTATTACGAATTTGATTAAGTTGTTCCTGAAAATTAAAATCATTAGACATATTATCACACCTCTATCCATTTTAAGTATATTTTAATTTGTTTTATGTTTTCTGTAAATGATATAACTTCTACTAAAGTAGTTTAATGGCACACTCCAAACATGTACCAATCTAGTGAATGGCCAAATACTTGTAATTAATAAACCTAAAATAATATGTGCCTTAAAAGTCCACGGTACATTTGTCATTAATGAAGCATCAGGATTAAATATTAATAATCCTCTAAACCATACTGATATCGTTTGTCTGTAATCAAATTCAGGCGTTGTTGCATTTGTCCATAGTGTTGCAACACATCCCATCATTACGATTACTAACAATAATATATTTACAATAATATCTGATGCTGAGCTTAACCTTCTTACATTATCTTTTGTTATTCTTCTAGAAGTTAACAGAAACATTCCAATTAAAGTCGCAATTCCGAATAAACTTCCTATATATACTGCACCAATATGATACATGTGGTCACTTACACCAATTGCACTTAACCATTCAGCAGGTATACCCAATCCAACAATATGCCCACAAATGACAGGAATGATACCTAGATGAAACAGAATACTTCCCCACATTAATTGTTTTTTCTCTATAAATTCACTTGATTTTGCTGTCCAAGAAAATTGATCATATTTAAACCTAAAGATATGACCTACAATAAATATCGCAACACATAAATAAGGAAATATAACCCATATAAATTGATTAATCACAATTTGTCACCTTCTCTTGTTCTACCACACATGATTTTAAAGTTTCTCGTAATGCTTTTATAAGGTGGAAATATGGACTATTTTGTTCTCCTAATGCTTTTAATAATTCAAAAGTACCGTCCTCTATTACCATCACTACAAGTGTTAAACTTTCTTGTGCTCTACTGTCACCTCTCCATTCTGCAGCATATAAAAATTCCAGCATAAGAGGCAAAAAGTCTGATAGTTCACTTTTAGGCATTTCTAGACCAAACATTTCATACAAAACTTTCAATCTCGCTAACATCTGACCTCTTTCTTTTTGTTCAGTTAATTTATTATATGTCATATATAAAGTTGTCTTCTTTTCAAAATCAAAAGTTCTTGTATACACTTCTTGAATATCATCTAATGATATATCGTGCATGTTTGTCCAATATTGTTGAACTTCTTCAAATCCTGGATGTTGTTCATTAAATGCTTTTTCAAATGCTTTAGGATGGAAATCTAATTTTTCTGGATAAGTTAATTGATTACTGAAGAATCCAAAGCTTTCTTTTAATTGATATAAGGCATTTAAATTAATCACGGAAAATCCCTCCATAGAAGTTTTCGTTATAAATCTCTTGTCCAGATTTATTTTCTGGTATGCTCTGAACACCACAACCATCACAATTAGAACCGAACATTTCGTCTCCATACCCTTGACTTCCTTGCGCTCTATACGTATCCATGTATCCCTCTTTATGAGAAGTCGGAACTACGAAACGGTCTTCATGTTTCGCAATAGCAAGCAATCGATACATATCATTCGTTTGTCTTTCTGATAGTCCAACACGACTTAATCTAGAAGTATCAAATTCTTTGCCACTTGATTTAGCTCTCATATAGCTACGCATCATTGCCATTTTTTGCAATGCATTTTTAACTGTTTTCGTATCTCCAGCAGTTAACATATTAGCTAAATACTGAACTGGCAATCTCATTTCTTCAATTGCAGGGAAAATCATATCTGGATTTCTAATAGAATCTTTACCTTCAAAGTAATTCATAATAGGACTTAATGGTGGGCAATACCAAACCATTGGCAACGTTCTATATTCTGGATGTAAAGGAAACGCTAATTTATATTCAATAGCTAATTTATATACTGGTGAATTTTGAGCCGCTTCAATCCAATCTTGAGATATGCCATCTTTTTCAGCTTGTTGTATAATATTTTCATCATATGGATCTAAAAATAAATCAAGTTGGTTCTGATATAAATCTTGTTCATTTTCAGCTGAAGCCGCTTCTTGAACTTTATCTGCATCATAAAGTAGCACACCTAAATAACGCATACGTCCCGTACAAGTTTCAGAACATACAGTTGGTAAACCAGCTTCAACTCTAGGGAAACAGAATGTACATTTTTCAGCTTTATTTGTCTTCCAATTAAAATACACTTTTTTATAAGGACAGCCTGTCATACAATGTCTCCAACCTCGACATGCATCTTGGTCTACCAACACAATTCCATCTTCATCTCTTTTATACATTGCGCCTGAAGGACATGATGCAACACAACTTGGATTTAAACAGTGTTCACATAATCTAGGTAAATACATCATAAAAGTTTGGTCAAAATTAAATTTAATTTCTTCTTCTATTTTTTGAATGTTAGGATCAGTAGGTCCAGTTACATGTCCACCTGCTAAATCATCTTCCCAGTTAGGGCCCCATTTAATATCTAATTTTTTACCTGAAATGACTGATTCTGCTTTTGCAACTGGTGAATGTTCACTTTCTTTAGCTGTTGTTAAATGATTATAATTGTATGTCCAAGGTTCGTAATAATCTTTCATTTCTGGCATATCTGGGTTATAAAATATTTTACCAAGCGCCATTTTAGACAATTTGCTACCTGATTTTAATTCTAATTTTCCTTTTTTATTAAGCGTCCAACCGCCTTTATATGTTTCTTGGTCTTCCCATCTTTTTGGATAACCTATTCCCGGTTTCGTTTCAACATTATTAAACCAAATATATTCAGCACCAGGTCTGTTCGTCCATGTACTTTTACACGTTACACTACATGTATGACACCCTATACATTTATCTAAATTCATAACCATAGCTACTTGAGCTTTAATCTTCAAGCCAATCTACCTCCTTCATTTTTCTAACTGCAACATATACATCTCTTTGGTTACCGATAGGACCATAGTAATTAAAACCGTAACTAATTTGAGCGTAACCACCGACTAATTGCGTTGGTTTTAAATGTATGCGGGTTGGTGCATTATGTGATCCACCACGAGTATCAGTTATTTCTGAACCTGGTGTTTCAATATGTTTGTCTTGTGCATGATACATAAACATTGTTCCTCTAGGCATTCTATGTGATACAACTGCTCTTGCTGTTACAACACCATTTCTGTTATAAACTTCAAGCCAATCATTATCATTAATGTCATTTGCTATTGCGTCTTCTTTAGAAATCCAAACTGTTGGACCACCTCTAAATAATGTCAACATATGCAAATTATCTTGATAAGTTGAATGTATATTCCACTTCCCGTGAGGTGTTAAGTATCTTAATACAAGTGTATCCACGCCACCTTTTATTTGTTTGTCTTTCGTTCCGAACACCATTGGCGGTAATGTCGGTTTATAAACTGGTAAGTTCTCACCAAACTGTAAAAATACTTCGTGATCAATATAGTAACTTTGTCTACCAGTTAATGTTCTAAATGGTACATATCGTTCAATATTAGTTGTAAAAGGAGAATATCTTCTGCCTAATTTATTAGACCCCGGAAAGACTGCTGTTGGTATAACTTCTCTTGGTTGAGCCGTAATATTTTGGAATGTGATTTTTTCAGAAGCTCGTTCTGCTGAAATATCTTTTAAAGGCATACCAGTTTGTTCTTCCAAGTCATCATATGATTTTTGCGATACTTTACCATTCGAAGCTGATGAAACGTTTAATATTACATCTGCTACTTTTCTTGCTGTATCCATTCTAGGTAAACCATTCTTAACTGTGTCATCTTCCCACGTATCTAACATAATTTTTAATTCATCATATTGTTCTTTTACTGAAAAGCTTACTCCATGAGCACCTATTTTCCCTTTTTCTAATAATGGTCCCACTGAAACGTACTTATCATAAATTGCTGTATAGTCTCTTTCTACTACTGCAAATCCAGGCATCGTTTTGCCTGGTATCGGTTCTATTTCACCTTTTGACCAGTCTTTTACAATACCGTATGGCGTTGAAATCTCTTGTTTAGAATCGTGTGCTAAAGGTGTTGTAACAACATCTTTAAATGTGCCTTTCATATGCGTCTTAGATAATTCTGAAACGGATTTAGACAATGTTTTAAAGATATCCCAATCCGTCTTAGATTCCCATAGTGGATCTACTGCTGGATTAAATGGGTGAATAAATGGATGCATATCTGTTGATGAAATATCGTGCTTTTCATACCATGTTGCAGCAGGTAAAACGATATCTGCATATAAAGGTGTAGACGTCATTCTGAAGTCTATAGCGACTAATAAGTCTAACTTACCGTTTGTTTCTTCTCTCCAAATAATTTCTTCTGGCTTTTCTGTTTCATTAGGATTAGCTAACAAACCTGATTTAGCTCCTAATAAATGTTTCATGAAATATTCTTGTCCCTTAGCAGAACTTGAAATTAAATTTGAGCGCCAAACAAATAATGTCTTAGGATGATTTTGTTTAGCATCTGGATCTTCTATAGCAAACTTAGTCTTTTTATTTTTCACTGAATCTACAGCATTTTTAATGATTGTTTCGTTTGAATCATCTCCTGATTCTTTTGCTTCTTCACCAAACAATAAACTATTACAATCAAATTGTGGATATGAAGGCAACCACCCTAATCTTGCAGCCAATACATTGTAATCAGCAGGATGTTGATGTTTGAGTTCGTTAGATAAAGGTGATTGTAATTTATCTACACCTGATTCTTCATATTTCCATTGATCAGTAGCAAAATAGAACCAGCTTGTTGCATTCTGTAATCTAGGAGGACCTTGCCAGTCTTTTGCAAAAGCAATCGTTGACCAACCTTCAATAGGTCTACATTTTTCTTGGCCGACATAGTGTGCCCATCCGCCTCCGTTTACTCCTTGACATCCACATAACATCACAAGATTTAAAATCGAACGGTATATTGTATCTGAGTTAAACCAATGATTTATTCCAGCACCCATAATAATCATCGAGCGTCCATTAGTATCAATTGCATTTTGAGCAAATTCTCTAGCAACTTGTGTAACAACTGATGATTTAACTCCTGTTATTTTTTCTTGCCATTTAGGAGAATACATTGAATTTTCATCTTCATAACTTGACGCTTCAAGTGGATGATCAAATCTTTTGATACCATATTGACTTGTCATTAAATCATATATAGTCGCTATATAAATTTTTTCTCCATGTTGATTTTCAATTTCTTTAGCTAAAATAGGTCTTTCAAAAATACCGTTTCCTGAGTTATCAAAATATGGGAATTGTACAGTCATAATTTTTGAATTATAATCTTTTAACGTTAGAGCTGGATCAATAAATGTGCCATCTTCATTTTCTAAATTTAGATTCCACTTAGCACCTTCTTCATAACGTTGACCCATAGTTCCATTAGGTATCACAAGTTTCTCTGTATTTTCATCATAAACAACAGGTTTCCATTCAGCATGTTCTGTTTCCATACCAACATCACTTGATCTTAAAAATCTACCTGCTTTATAACCATCACCATGTTTTTCTAATTGAATAACAAATGGCATATCTGTATATTGTTTAGAATAATTTATAAACATTTCTTCTTTATTATCTTCGTAATATTCTTGAAGTATTACGTGTGTCATAGCTTGAGCTAATGCTGCATCAGTACCAGGATTTGGTGCTAACCAATTATCAGCAAATTTCACATTTTCCGCATAATCTGGTGCTACTGAAACAACTTTCGTACCTTTATAACGTACTTCAGTCATAAAATGCGCATCAGGTGTTCTTGTTAAAGGAACATTTGAACCCCACATAATAATATATCCAGCATTATACCAATCACTTGATTCAGGTACATCTGTCTGTTCACCCCAAATTTGTGGAGAGGCTGGAGGTAAATCTGCATACCAATCATAAAAGCTCAACATTTCTCCACCCAATAAAGAGATGAAACGTGCACCAGAGGCATAGCTAATCATAGACATTGCAGGTATAGGCGTAAATCCAGCAATTCTATCTGGTCCAAACTTTTTAATAGTATATATAAGTTGTGCAGCAATAAGTTGTGTGACATCTCTCCAATTAACTCTTACGTGTCCACCTTTACCTCTAGCACTTTTATACATTTCAGCTTTAGTTTCATCTTCTACAATAGATGACCAAGCAACGACAGGATCACCATATTCACTTAAAGCAGCTTTCCATAATTTCCATAGTTTTCCCCTAACATAAGGAAATTTCACACGTAACGGACTATATTCATACCATGAAAAAGAAGCACCACGAGGACAGCCCCTAGGTTCGAACTCTGGCATATCAGGTCCACAAGATGGATAATCAATCTGTTGATTTTCCCAAGTTATAACACCATTTTTCACAAAAACTTTCCATGAACACGAACCCGTACAGTTGACACCATGAGTAGTTCTGACCACTTTGTCATGACTCCAACGCTCTCTATACATCTTTTCCCATTCTCTACTTTTCTCTTCTAAAATCGACCAGTTACCATTAAATTTCTCTGTTGGCTTAAAAAATTTCAAACCTAACTTAGACATAGATAGTACCTCCTAATATTTGCCCTTTATAAACTACTTAAATTGTAAAATTTTTCACAAACTTTTTATATTAGGGGATTACCTATACATTGTTACGAAATCCCTATTGTCTTAGTTACGACATTTTGTAAAGTATGTAAAAGTAATCTATATGATAGAAGAATTATTTTTCTTAAGAGGTGTTGTTAAGGACATAATTATGAGTAATGTCCGTAAGAGGTGTTGTTAGGGACATAATTCCGAGTAATGTCCGTAAGAGGTGTTGTTCGGGACATAATTCTGAGAAATGTCCGTAAGAGGTAGTGTTAGGGACATAATTACGAGAAATGTCCGTAAGAGGTGCTTTCTAAGGAGCACTATTTGAAATTCTGCCAGTTAGATCTTTCTAAGGAGCACTATTCGGAATTATGCCAGTTAGATCTTTCTAAGGAGCATAATCCAGAATTATGCCAGTTAGATCTTTCTAAGGAGCACTATTCGGAATTTTGCTAGTTAGAACTTTCTTAGGATCACTATTTATATTCAAAACTAAAAACCCCCAACCCGAAATATTGTTTCGGATTGGGGGCTTAGCTTTATTAAATATATACTGATCTATACTATTTTATTTCAATTACTTCGTCTGCTAGTGTTTGAACTTCTTTTTTTGAATGAGATACAAGTATAATTGGAATTTGCCATGTTTTAAATATATATTTTATAAGTTCCATACCTTCTTCTTTAGTTTCATCGTCTAAACTTGAAAATGGCTCGTCTAATAAAAGTAAGTTTGGCTTTACGCTGAGCACTCTACATAATGCAACTCTTTGTGATTCTCCACCTGACAATGTTGATGGATATTGGTTTAAGCAATTTGCTATACGTAAATGATTGATTAACTGCTCTGTTTCTTTATTTGGTGACTTCATATAATGTATATTTTCTTGTACGGTCATATGGGGAAATAGTTGATAATCTTGAAATAAATATCCAATTTTTCTATCTTGAACTTTTATAAGGTGTTGTTGATAACTTAATTTTTCTTTTTGAATTTCAATATTATATTCTTCCGCTTCTTCTAAACCAGCAATAATGTTTAATAACGTAGATTTACCTATACCTGATTTCCCTACTATGGCATAAATTTTAGGTTCTGTAGATTGGATATTTAATGTGATTGTTCTATTTTTAATTAGCTTTTTTATAAAAATTTTAATCATAAATACCTACTCCCACTTATGACTCTTTTGATTTAATAAATTGAGTGAACTGATTACGCATATCGCAAATGCTATGAGTACAATAACCCATAACCAAGCTTTATGCTCTTCACCAGCTTGTACTAAGAAATATATTTCTAAAGGAAGTGTGTTGGTTAATCCTGGTATATAACCAGCCACCATAAGTGTTGCACCAAATTCTCCTAATCCTCTAGCAAAGCTCATTACAATTCCTGAGAAGATAGACCGCTTTGATAAAGGTAAGATAATTGTTCTAAATATTTTACCTTCACTCGCTCCCATTGTTCTTGCTGAGTTGAGCATTTTCGGATTAATTGATTGAAAGCCATTTATAACATGTTGATACATTAAAGGTAAACTTACGATCACTGCTGCAATTACTGCACCAACCCATGTAAAAATGACATTAATCTGAAACACATCATCTAAAAACTGTCCAAAAACCTTATTTTTAGAAAATACAATTAATAATACAAATCCCATAACAGTTGGAGGTAAGACAATTGGTAGCATAATTACACTTTCAATAATTGGTTTTAATTTACCTTTATAGTTGAACATCAATTTAGCCAGAATTATACCTAAGATACATACGATGATTGTACTTATTAATGTTACTTTTATCGATATCCATAATGGCGTTAAATCTGGCATAGTCTTATCCCCTAACCTTCAAAGTGATATGCTTTAAATATTTCTTTTGCTTCTTTAGATTTCAAAAATTCAAACCATGCTTTTGCTTCTTTCTTATCTGTAACAAGTCCTGCTCTATATATAATTGGTTCATCTAGTGGTGCATCTGCTAACTTAACTACATTATCTACTTTTTTATCTTTTCCTTTATACATATCAGTAGCATATACAAATCCAGCTTCAGCATTTTCTTTTTGGACGTAATTCAATACTTGTTTCACATCTTTTGCAAATACAAAAGTACTTGTCATACCTTCATATAAATCTTCTTTTTTCATATAATCTATCGCATAACGACCTGCTGGTACACTTTTCGCTTCTCCGATAGCTACTTTATCTGGTGAGCTAACGTCTCTTAATTCTTTAACAGTAGAATTCTTATATTTTATGATAATGAGTTTGTTTTTAGCATAATCATAAACTTTAGAAACTTTATTTTCATCTTGTAGTTTATCAATATCTGAAGTATTGGCAGACATCATAACGTCTACATCTGCTCCAGCTTCTACTTGTTTACGTAAACTACCTGAACCACCATAATTAAATTTGATATTTGTATTAGGATGTTTTTTGTTAAATTCTTTTTCCAGTGCTTTCGTTACATCAGTTAAACTTGCTGCAGCTGACACAGTTAATGTCTTACTTTCAGATTCCTTTTTAACTTTATCTTGATTAGACTCTGTGTTACAGCCAGCTAATACTAATAGTAAAGCTATTACTAACATTAATAATCTTTTCATTATTTTGTTCCTCTCTATAGTAAAGAATGTATAAACTTAATTTACACCTTTCAATATGTTTATGAAACCCTTGTGTATATTTTTTCACAAATACTCCTTAAAATCTATCTTAATTTTTATAAATAGGCATTTCTCATTGATTTTTAAGGACACTCCCTTACTTTGTTATTATATAAAAATTTGCTAAAAGTTCTTTTTCTTTAACTATCAACCATTTATAAGTAATATTAACTTATCGAGAAATATATAAATGGGGAATATATATGAAAAATAATATGACTTATAATCAACCAATTTTAAAATTTAAAAACAATAAATTTATAGATACAACAGATTGTTACGTAAGTGAATTCCCTCTCACAATCATGATTAATGGCGAAGAGTTTGCTACTATTATTTGTTCACCAAATAATTTAAAAGAACTCGTTATTGGATTTATTGCATCAGAAGGTGTCATCATAAAAAAAGATGAAATTAAACAGATTTTAATAGATGATTCTAAAGGCTTTGCCCACGTAGAACTCACTAAAGAAATCAATCCTGATAATAAAAAGTATACACAACGAATGATTTCCTCTTGTTGTGGTAAAAGTAGAGCGTTTTATTTTAATAACGATGCCGTAACTGCTAAAGTATCTCAATCAAATTTAACCATTAGTCCTGAACAAATTATAAACATGATGGATAAGCTACATACAGAAAGCAAGATATTCAAAGAAACGGGTGGATTGCACAATGCAGCTATAAGTGATGGACATTATTTTTATGAACACCGTTCTGATATCGGTAGACATAATGCCCTTGATAAGTTATTCGGATATTGTATAGAACATGATATTCCTATACGAAATAAAGTACTTATATTTAGTGGTCGTATTTCCTCGGAAATATTAATTAAAGCAGCAAAAATTGGTGTAGGTATTATTTTATCAAAATCAGCTCCTACTAATTTAGCAATTAACTTAGCAGAAGACTTAAATATAACAGCTGTAGGTTTTATTAGAGACGATAGCTTTAATGTTTATAGTCATTCAGAGAGAATCATTACAGATAATCAAGATTGAAAAAGCTTGATATAAGCATATTTTATTCCGTCATCTACTCCCAATATAAAGATTAGAGGCTAGGACAATTCATGTGTCCCAGCCTCTAATCTTTATTCATATTCTTTAAGCGCTTCATATTGATAACCACTATATATATAACCTTGTTTGACGTACATATCTTTAGCAGTATCTTCACCATCCGCCACTAATATAATTGGCTTTTCTTTAGCAAAGTCTGCAACAAAAGCTTGCATCTTTGTACCTATACCTAACTTTCTATAGGATTCTCTTACAGCAAAGCTATCTAACTCTACATAAGTTTCATGATTCCAAATAAGCAATGTACCAGCTGGTTTACCTTTATAATATGCTAATACTTGAACAGGATTATCTTTATTTAATTGTTCTTTACTGACTTCAATTTTTAAATTTGCATAATCTGTACCGTATTTTTTATCATACTCATAAGAAAGATTTAAAAAATCAACAAGATTATCTTCATTAGTTGTTACAACATCAATATCATTATGATTTTTACTAATAAATTGCTTATCAGTATTAATATATAATTCAATCCAACTATATTCATAACCTGTTTCTTTTAAATACGCTCCTAAAGAATCATCTATCTTGTGATTTTCAGGGAAGACAAATTTTAGAAAAGGTTGTTCATGTTGTTCATGTAATTTTTTTAACATCTGTTCATCTTTTTTGAATGTTTCCAAATCAGGCATGAGTTTATAAACTATTTTATTTGAATCATATTGAATATGCTTATTTAAAGTGTGGTATTGGATATATCGATCTGTTTCATTCAATACATCTCCATCTGTTACTATATCTATAAATGAAACCATGTTATTTCACCTCGTTAAGTATTTCTTAACCTTTTAATTTCAGGTATGTTCTTTAAACTAAATAATAACATAGTTGCTAGTATTGCTTTAACAATATCTCCAGGAAGAAATGTAGCTGCTAATATGTATCTTTTTGAAATTGATATGTTCATAAATTCACCCATGAAAAATCCACCAATTAAGTTTAGTAATATTACTCCGATAATAATATTAACTGTTAATGCATATGCAAATGTTAACTTCTTCCACTTAAAATCTATAAATAAGCCAATTAAAAATGCAACAACTGGGTAACCAAATAAATATCCGGCAGATGGTCCGAAGAATACACCTAAACCGCCTCTTCCACCAGATAACAATGGTAGACCTGTAGCAACAAGTAATAAGAATATAACAACACTCGTTGTACCTCTTTTATAACCAAGTAAACAACCTGCCAAAATAATACCAATATTTTGTAATACAATAGGAACTGGCATAAATGGTAGTGGTATTGGTGGTATAAATGCCAATACTGAAATAAATGCTGTAAACATTGCTATCATAACGATATCTTTAGTCTTCAATTTCTTCACTCCTAATATTAGATATCGATATTATACCACATTGTTAACTTCGTTTAAATATAGGTTAACGATTAATTGTAAAATTTTGAGACTGCTCCATACAATGCTGAATCATTACCTTTAGATGTTGTTTCAATAATTGCATGACCATAATTTTCAGGAAGATAATCGTCTATAAAGGGTTCAATTAACCCAATTAGTCTTTCTTTTTGTTTAGATATTCCCCCACCAATTAAAATCAGTTCGGGATCAAACATGATTTGAATTTGAGCAATACCTTCCGCAACGTGATTCGCCCATTCTTTTAATATTTTCATAGCTTTTTCATCATTTGCGTATGCTTTATTAAATAATTTTTCAACAGTAATAACTTCCATATATTGTTCTTGAATGGACGTTTTCAATGCTGTAGTTGATCCTCTATCTTCATATGTCTTACCCGTATTTTTATCATATAATAAATACCCGATTTCACATGCTCTATATTGTTTACCTTCTAATAATTTATCCTCGTAATACGCTCCACCAATTCCTGTACCTATCGTTAATAAAAATATAGATTTGACATCAGTATTGTAATCTATTAACTCACCTAATAATGCACTGGAAACATCATTATTAATCTCAACATTTCCAGCGATATCTGTTAATGCTTTTTTAAAATTAGTACCATTATAATACGGAATTGTCGGGCCAGCATATGTGATTTCCCCTTTTTTTGAATCAACAACACCAGCAGTAGATATACCAACATCAGGAATATTTAAGTTGAACTCTTGTTTATAAGTTTCGATAATTCTTATAACCTCTTTAACAATGCCTCTATCTTTATTGTTTGGGGTCTTTACTTTTTGATAGCTATATAAATTTTGTTCTGAGTCAATAACTCCAGCTTTTATAAAAGTGCCTCCAATATCTATTGCAATTTTCATAGTATCCTCCTACTTTGACAAATGTTGTGTCATCAACTCTTTCGCCAATTTAACATCTTTATTTGAGATAGCGTCTACAATTTGTTTATGTGTTTCACTCGTTTTGATATAGTCTATATCTTGTCCTTCTTCTTCAATATGATAGAAATACGATTGTATAACCGAGCTCAGTTGTTCAAATAATATATTGCCTGTTGAATGCAAGATAGATTGATGGAATGCTTTATCGTTTTCATAATGATTTTTTACTTCTTCTTTAACGATAGCTTTCATCTGACTTATATCTTTATCTAATTTAACAATCTCTTCGATAGCAGCACATTCAAATATAATTCTTAAGGAAAGTAAATCTTGTTTTGAACCATTAGCGACTTGAAAGCTAAACAAGAAACCTTCTACTAAGCTAGAAACATCTGGTGCTTTAATTAAAGTTCCCCTTCCTTGTACTGTTTCTGTTACACCTGTATGTTCAAGATAACTCAAAGCTTCTCTCACAACTGATCGACTTACGCCATACATTTCTGTAAATGCCCTTTCAGTTGGCAATCGATCTCCCTCAGTTAAACCTTTATCTAAAATATATTGCTTAATTTCTTGTAAGACTTGATATTTTAAACTTTGAACTTCTATTTTATTTAATTTACTCATCATTTTTGCTCCAATTCTTCTATCCATTCAATAACTCGAGACAGATGCCTATTAATAATTGCATGTGCTAAAGATAAATCTCTTGATTCTATCGCTTGTATAATTTCACCATGCTCTTTATAAGACTTTTCAATATCCTCTTTATCAACAATTTGATTAAACTGATTTTTATCGAAGTACTCTTTAATTACTTTACTCATCGTAATTAAAGTCTGGTTGTCAGTAAATAAAATAATCGTTTCATGAAAGGCAGAATCATATTGAGCTAATTTTTGAGATTGCTCAAGTGCATTATAGTAAATTTCGTTTATATTTCTTAATTTTGTTGCATCGATTGGAATTTTATTCTCGATAATTAATCGTATCGCACCTAACTCTAATATTTTACGGACTTCTAATAATTCTTTTATTTTGAAGCCATGTACTTTCATATGAGATTCAAACAACATAGATAAATGGTTGTTTTTATCAGTAATGAACATTCCACTTCCTGACTTAACTTGTATAAGCCCACTTTGTTGCAATCGACTAATTGCTTCTCTCACTACAGTTCTACTAACACCAAGTTGCTCGATTAGCATTTTCTCTGAAGGCAGTTTATCTCCATTTTTAAATTGATGTTCAGTTATATATTCTTTTAAATTTTCAACTGCTACATCAACTAACGATGTTCTTTTCATCATGATTTACTACCTCCTCTTTAATAATTTATTTTATCATAATTAACTCTACAAATAATAAAAACGATTGACATACGTAATTGTATTCGCTTACAATATGATTATAAATTGGTCTGACAATATTATCAATATATAAATAAAAAGGAGTTTTTTAAATGAAAGGTTTATATTCTGCTTTACTAGTACCGTTTGATGAAGAGGGAAATATTTTAGAATCTGGTTTAAGACAAATCATCCGTCAAAATATTGAAGAACAAAAAATTGATGGTTTATACGTTAATGGTAGTTCTGGAGAGAATTTCTTAATGAATACTACTCAAAAAAAGAAAGTCTTTGAAATCGTTAAAGATGAAGTTGGCAATGAAATAACACTTATTGCTCAAGTTGGTGCAATAGATTTAAATGAATCAATTGAGTTAGGTAAATATGCAACTGAACTTGGTTATGACGCTTTATCTGCAGTGACACCATTCTATTACCCATTTAGCTTTGAAGAAATTAAATACTATTACAATGCAATAATCGAAGCTACTGGAAACGATATGATTATTTATTCAATACCTGCTTTAACAGGTGTTAACTTATCAATTCAACAATTTGAAGAGTTATTCGAAAATGAAAAAGTCATTGGAATCAAATACACTGCAGCTGATTTCTTCTTATTAGAAAGAATTAGAAAAGCTTTCCCTGATAAACTGATACTTTCTGGATTTGATGAGATGCTTATCCAAGCAGCTGTTTCAGGTGTTGATGGCGCAATTGGATCTACATACAATATTAACGGTCAACGCGCGAGACAAATTTTTAATTTGGCAAAAGAAGGCAAAATCCAAGAAGCATACAAAATTCAACATGAAACAAACGACATTATAGAACAAGTACTTGCATTAGGTATCTATCCAACATTAAAAGCTGTTCTTTCAACTAAAGGAATTGAAGCTGGAGCTGTTAAACGTCCATTAGCACCCCTAGATGATGCTTCATTAGAAAAAGTTAAAGAACTCGTTTCAAAATACAACTTATAATTTATTGATGAACAAAGGGGATGTCATACTATGAATGAAGTAGGTTTTGGTACTGGAAACTGGATAGCATTAATCATTTATTTATTAGCAACACTATTAGTCGGCGTATACTTCACAAAGAGAGCCGGACAAGATACAGAATCATTCTTTAAAGCTAAAGGAAGGATCCCTGCTTGGGCTGTAGGTTTCTCAATATATGCCACTACTTTAAGTGCTATAACATATATGGGAACACCTGAAAGAGCATTCAATACGGATTGGTCTTACGCAGCTGGGAACATAGCTATTATCGCTATCATACCTTTACTTATATATTTCTATATTCCATTTTTCAGAAAGCTTGATGTTACAACAGCTTATGAATATTTAGAAGCAAGATTTGGTATAGTATTACGTGTCATTGGATCATTAGCATTTACTTTATTTCACATTGGTCGTGTTGCAATCGTTATTTATTTGCCAACACTAGCCATTACATCTGTTTCAGATATTAACCCATATTTAATCGCTGCATTAGTAGGATTATTATGTATGGTCTATACATTTTTGGGTGGAATCGAAGGGGTTATCTGGAGCGATGTTATACAAGGTATTATTTTAATTGGTGGTGCAGTTGCTGTTATTTTCCTTGGTGCATTTCAAATCGATGGAAACTTTGCAACTGTAGCTCAAGAAGCGATGCAAGACAAAAAATTAATTTCTGTAGACAACTGGAAATTCGGAACAGCAGCGGCTGCAATTCCAATTATATTCATTGGTTCTATATTTAATAACTTACATCAATATACTGCCAGTCAAGATATCGTTCAACGTTATCAAACAACAGGTTCAGTATCATCAACAAATAAATCATTATGGACAAATGGGATATTAGCATTTATAACAATTCCTATTTTCTATGGAATGGGAACAGTATTGTATTCTTTCTATAATAATGTATCAACATTACCAGAAGGATTTAACACATCAGCAATCGTACCATATTTCATACTTACACAAATCCCTCCATTTGTTGGTGGATTATTAATAGCAGCAATATTTGCAGCAGCACAATCAACAATTTCATCAAGTTTGAATTCAATTTCAGCGTGTGTCATTGTCGATTTAAAACAACGTTTTTCTAAAAATAATAACTCTGAACATGATGTATTATTTGCAAGAATCGTTATTATCATTGCAGGTATTTTTGGTACAATAGCTTCATTATATTTAATCAATCAAGAAACAAATGAAACATGGGACTTATTCTTGCTTGTAACAGGATTATTCGGTGTACCGATTGCCGGTGTGTTTGCAGTAGGTATCTTTACTAAAAGAGCAAATTCGTATGGCGTTATTATCGGATTAATCGTAGCAGCAATCGTATCTTACTTTATCGGTAAAACAGAAATCACACCATTTACAGTATCAGTTATTGGTTTCTTCATAGCATTTATCGTAGGATATTTAGCAAGCTTACCATTCTCAAAACATAATAAGAATATCGTAGGTTTAACAATTTATACAATTAACGATCAGTATGTAAAAGATACTAAATAAATTTTTATTAATAAATAGAACAAAACAGAGAAAATCCTAGGATTTTCTCTGTTTTGTTATTTTCTAATATTGGGAGTAAGATGAATGCTAACCCTTAGAGTGTTCTAACTGGCAGAATTCTGAATTGTGCTCCTTAGATTGTTCTTACTAGCAGAATTCTGAATTTTGCTCCTTAGATTGTTCTTACTGGCAGAATTCCGGATTTTGCTCCTTAGAATGCTCTTACTAGCAGAATTCTGAATTGTGCTCTTTAGATACTACCTCTTACGGACATTTCTCGGAATTTTGTCCCTTACATAATACAAAAACGCGCATTCATTAGGCTTAACTAATGAATGCGCGTTAATTTATATATAAGCCTCTCAATTCTAACTTATATTTTTTATTTATCAGCTTTTTTAAGTAATTGTTCTTTCAAGTATTCACGTTGCATTTCTAATGAATATGGATCGTTATACCAGAATGTTTCTGCATCTATTTCAATTACTTTATCATTTTTAACTGCTGGTATAGATTTCCAAGCTTCTGTTTTTGTAAATTCTGGTTTAGGTTGTCCTTTTGATAAAGGTAAGAATAGATAATCTCCTGAATATTTTTCAATTTCTTCTTGAGATATTTTTTTCCATCCGTCTTTCTTAACATCTTTATCTACACTTTCAGGCATTTTTAAATCAAATGCTTGGTATAATACTTCAGTTCCTCTACCCCAGTTTTCACCATAAGTATATATATCTTTTTCAAATGCTTCTATAACTGAAACTGTTGTATCTTCACCGATTTTTTCTCTAATTTCTTTTCCATCTTTTGCTGTTTCTTTTTTCCATTTTTCTACCCATTCTTTAGCCTTATCTTCTTTACCTACTAATTTACCAAGTTCTACTTGCATATCTAGGTAATTATGTTTTACGTAATCGTATGGAATTGTTGGTGCTATTTTTTCGTATTTCTTCAAGTTCTTATCTGAATTGTATGTAATGATTAAATCTGGTTTCAATTCTGCTACTTGCTCAACATTGTCTTCACTAACTTTCTTAATACCTTTGATTCTATCTTTAAGAATTGGTGTTTGATCTGTTGAAGCTGGTACGCCTACTGGTTTAACTCCTAAATGCAATAATCCACCTACATATGATGGTGCCAAAACTACAATACGTTTAGGTTCTTTCGGTATATCTATTTTTTTCCCGTCGTCTAATTTATAACTTACTGTTTCTTTACTTGATTTAGTTTTGCTATTGCTTTCTTTATCATCTGATTTGTTACCACAAGCAGCAACTATCAATGCTAAAGCCATAACTAACGTTAAAAGTTTTCTCATAATTGTCCTCCAATTGATAATGAATATCATTCTCATCTTTGTTTATTATATAACTGTTAATATGTTATAGCAATAACATTTTTCAATTTTTATTAAACTTATTTACTAAAAATTTTCAAAAAAAATCTATCGTAAAGTTAAGTTATACCACTTCAACGACAGATAATAAAAATTATTTATTTTTAGCTGGCAATGTTTTAACAAATGTAAATAATATAACTGTTTGGAAAAACAGCATAATGCACAAACCAATTCTTATATATAAATGATCAATCATCCAAATTGAAAAGCCTACTACGATATATACACTTATTAGTAGTTCGAATTTTTTCTTTAATGTATACCCTCTATATTTTTGAAAATCTTCTACATATTCTTTATATACTTTCGTACTTACAAGCCATTTATGGAATCTATCTGAACTTTTTGCAAAGCAAAATACTGCCAATAATATGAATGGTGTTGTTGGTAATAAAGGCATAACTGCACCTATAAAACCTAAAACTGTTGCAATTGTACCTACCGATATTAACACGTACTTCATGTGGTAACCTCTCTTCAAACTGATACCTTCATTATAAGAATGTGTAATCTATAATTGCAAGTAAAAAAATCGCAACTTATTGTTTATTAATATCCCAAATGCTAAAATTAGTTAATTAACATCATTCAGAATTGAGGGACCATAATTGCAAAATAATCAGTTAAAAGGTACCATGCTCGTTATGTTTGGTGCTACATTTTGGGGGTTAGGTGGCACTGTTACAGAGAAACTATTTACTGAATATGGCTTACCTATTTCTTTATTTGTGGCAGAGCGTTTAATTTTGAGTGGCTTTTTCTTATTATTAATTGCTAAATTTATTCAAAAACAGCATTTAACACATATTTTTAAAGTTAAACATTCATTATTACAACTCATCATATATGCATTATTTGGTATGCTAGGGGTACAATACACATTCATGGCTACGATTGATAAGGGAAATGTTGCTATTGCCACACTATTACAGTTTTTAGCGCCAGTTGTTATATTACTTTATTTACTAATAACTAGAAAAAGTAAATTTAGATGGGCAGATATTATTATAATTGTATGTTCTTTATTCGGAACTAGCTTACTTTTAACGAATGGTGATTATTCTACATTATCTGTTCCACCAAATGCAATTGTGTGGGGATTGTTAACAGCTTGTGCTGCTGCTTTTTACACTGTTTACGCAGTGAAATTATTTTTAAATTGGCCATCACTTGTTGTTATTGGCTGGTCAATGTTTATAGGTGGAATTGCGTTATCTATAATCAACTTAGATTTTTCTTTTCCATGGCATTTACTAGATTTGAGAGGTGCTATTTACTTTGCTTTTGTAATTACTTTCGGAACGATGTTTGCATTTTGGATGTATTTAGAAAGTGTAAAGTATATAAGCCCTCAAACTACTGCATTATTTGGTGTACTTGAACCTGTAACAGCTGTTATTTCTTCTGTTCTTTGGTTAAAGGTTCCATTCGGGATATATCAACTTGCCGGTATGATTGTAATTCTCGTTGTCGTTCTTTATATGTCAATTGGAATGAAACCTAGACGTAAAAAAAGGATAAAAGCACAACAAAATAGTGACTTTTAATAATAAAAAAGACGAAAAATTATCTAATGTTAATTTTTCGTCTTTTTTATTATTGAATGTTATTTCTTTCTTCTCGTGCTTTCTTAGCTAATTTTGTAATAGTGACATCATCCATTGGCGGATTATGTAATCCAGCACGAATATCTCTATAGTATCTTTGTAATGGTCTTTCCATTTGTAAGCTTTTCGCACCAACGATTCTCATTGCAATATCTATAATTTTGATTGAATGATTAACGACAACATGTTTAGCTACACCGAGTTCAACATCTATTTGTGCATCAGTTATTGAAGGATTTAAATACTTATCTATCACACTATAAATATAATGTCTTGCTGTAGTAAGCTCTAATTCCATATTTCCGATATTTTGTTGTACTGCTGGAATATCAGCTATAACACCTTCAATACTTCCAGGGCTATATTCATTTGCAAAATCAATTGCATAGTCACGAGCCGCTTGTCCGATACCTAAATAAACTGCAGGAATATGAAGGTTCCACGGATTTATATTATTTCCTCTTGGTCCATTAGCAACTTCTACTAAATATTTTTCGTGAATTTTAACATCGTCTAACACTAAATCATGGCTTTCAGTAGCACGCATACCTACCATATTCCAATTTTCAGCAATAGATAAGCCTTCTGTATCTCTAGGAATCAAGAAAAATCCAAGCGCTTCTTTTTCTGGGACAAATGCTCCTACTAAAAAGTGTGTTAATCTTTGACTCATTGTAGTAAAAGTTTTAACACCATTTATAATATAATGGTCTCCTTTACGTTCAGCGTTTGTGCTTGGTCTCGCACCTCTTGTAGGGCTACCTGTTTCCGCTTCACTTACTGCTCTATTTACAATCGCACCATTCACAACTTCTTTTGCAAATTCGTCTAATAATTCTTTAGTCCATAATTTTTCTTGATAGATTTGGCCAACTACTCCCATATGCCATCCAATTGCTAAAGCTGTTGCACCGTCTATTTTACCTAATGTTTCTTGAAATAATACGACATCTTCTGGAGTTGCACCTTCTCCGCCGTAAGATTTTGGAAGTACAATTTTAGTATATCCTTCTTCAATTAACCAATTAATATTTTCATATGGAAATTCTGAATTTAAATCATTTTTCTCTGCATACTTTTGCAATGATTCTTTATGATCTTCTATTTTATCTATCCATTTTTTCTGGAATTCATTTTTAATAAATAAATCTCTACTCATTGTGTCCACACTCCTTAATAACACTTTATCATTGTACTTAATTCCTTTCAATATTAATCCGACTATATTGATAAGTTTTTAACAAAAGAAAAACTGCCAACTAAATCGGAGACTTTGTCGACAGTTTAAAACAAAGCTGATGATTCATGAGATTATCAACTTTGCGTTTTATTTTAAGTGATTAAATATTAATAAGACTCGCCTAATTCATTAAAGTCTTGATCATTATATACATCTTCATCTAATTGACCTGTCATTTTAGCAGTTGCTGTACCAGCTAACATGGAATCATTGACATTCAATGCTGTTCTACCCATATCTATAAGTGGTTCAACAGATATTAACACACCTGCTAGTGCAATAGGTAAATTCAATGTAGATAGGACAAGTATAGCAGCAAATGTCGCGCCACCACCTACACCCGCTACACCAAATGAACTAATTACAACTACACCTATAACTGATAGGATAAATGGTAAATCTATATCTATACCAACACTTGGTGCAATCATCATTGCTAACATAGCTGGATAAATACCTGCACATCCATTTTGCCCTATAGATAAACCAAATGAGCCGGCAAAGTTTGCTACGCCTTCTGGAACACCTAAACGAGTCGTTTGAGTTTGTACATTTATTGGTAAAGTTCCTGCACTTGATCTAGATGTAAATGCAAACAACAATGCTTCACTTGTCTTTTTAACGTATGTCACAGGGTTCAATCCTACAACTGACACTAATATTAAATGAATAATATACATTGTAATTAAAGCGGCATAAGAAGCAAGTACGAACTTACCTAATGTCCATACTGCTTCAAAGTTACTTGTCATTACAGTTTTAGTCATAATCGCTAAAATACCATAAGGTGTTAATCTTAATACAAAAGTAACAATACCCATAACTAATGCATAAATCGCATCAATCCCTCTTTTAAGCAAGCTACCTTTTTCAGGTTCTTTTCTCATTACACGTAAGAAACTAAATCCTACAAATCCTGCGAATATCACTACAGCTATCGTTGAAGTGCCTCTAGCTCCAGTGAAATCTAAAAATGGATTTGCTGGTAATAATTCTATAATTTGGCTTGGTAAATTATTTGCTTCCATATCTTTAGACGTTTGTTCGATTTCTTGTCCACGACTATTTTCTACATCGCCTAAATCAATTTGAGAAGCATCCAAATTGAATAGCATTGCGTATATAATACCTACTAAAGCAGCAATAGCTACTGTTCCTATTAAGAAAGTAAATATCCAAGCTCCAACTTTAGCAAAATTTTGTCCAATCGTTATCTTTGTAAACGCAGATACTATTGAAATAAATATAAGAGGCATTACAATCATTTGTAATAGTTTCACGTAACCAGTACCAACAACATCAAACCAAGACGCTGTCGTTTCAGTAATTTTAGAATCCACACCATATATCAAGTGTAATGCTAAACCAAATACAATACCGATTCCTAAACCGATAAGTACACGTTTAGAGAACTTCACATGTTTCTTTGTTAAATAACCTAATAAACCTATAAATAGTAAGAAAACAATAATATTTATAACAATCCAAAACGTTTCCATTACTTGACCTCCCAATCCTTTTAATTCCGATACATTAAATAAGAATACACGTTAAAAATTTTATTTGCAATACGTTTTTATATTTCTAAATTTTTAGATAATTCATGAAAGACTTACTATTTCTTATCTTTAAATCTGAACTGAAATAATAAAGCAAATTTAAGCATACAATTTTAAAATACAAAAAATAAAATACTCCCAATTCGTAATTATGATTTACGGCTTAGGAGTACTTTTAAGAACGTGAGTATATCATATTCAATTATGCAAACTATCTTCAAATTCCCATCCTTTTTCAGATAAAATATTTCGATAAAAAGAATCTTTTCCTATTAGTTTAATTTCATCTGCCAAACTTTCAACTTCATCTAAATGATGTGTAGTCAAAATAATGAGTCTCGATTCTTTTAAACTATTTAATAATTGATGAATGTCATACCTAGATTTTAAATCTATCCCTACTGTTGGTTCATCTAAAATTAATATACTAGGATTACTTAATAATCCAATTAATAAATTCACTTTCCTTTTCGTCCCACCAGATAGTGCAGAAATTTTAGCTTTTCTTTCAAATAAATTAAGTTTTTCACAGTAGTCTTCTATAAGATTAGAAGAAATTGATTGTTTACTAAGCGCTTTAAAAAATTCAATATTTTCATTTACAGTCAGATGCTCAAACAAAGCTATGTCTTGAGGAATATATCCAATTTTTTCTTTAATTTCTCTATTACTTAATCGTTCTCCAAAGTACTTAACTGTACCACCATTCGCTTTTTCTAGAGCTGTTATGATTCTTAAAAGTGTTGATTTACCAGCACCGTTTTCACCGAGTAATACAGTTAGTGTCTTGTCTTTAAAAGTCGTATTAAAATTTTGAAAGATTTGTTTATCCTTATAGCTTTTTGATAAATTTTCTATTGTAATCATCAAGACACCTCCTATATTTGAATATATAAATACAGACAACTAATCGCAATTGACCACATAATAGCCATAAATAACTTGTGGCTAAGTGTATTAATTTTAAATAACAATATACTTAAGCCAAACTCGTATGCTATAAGGATACATAGTGTTGTTACATAAAATAAAATACTAAGTGACCATGACAGTATTAAACTTACAGACAAAATGATTAAAAATAACAAAATAACATGTGTCATGACATAAAAAGTATATAGCTTTAATTTTGTGCCATTAAACATCATTAATCTGTCTAATGCTGCATTTTGCTTAAGACGTTGATGCAATACCACTTGGCTACAACTCACTAATAATAAAAGTGCAATTATTGCGCCAGCACTAATAGAAACATCAGCCTTCTTTTTAACAGCATGGTGCTCCATTTTCGAGTGAGGTGTATCTTTTTTATATTCTTGTTTAATTTTATCCATGCTTACTTTATGGTCAGCTTTTTTTAAGTGATCTTGAATAATAACGGGTATCTGTTGTTTATACAAAGATTTACTAGTAACTTCTAAAGCAATTTCACCAATAAAATCATCTTTATAATATAGCGATAAGGCATCTTTTAATCGATTTTCTTTTAATCTATCACTGAAATCTTTTGGAATTTGTAAACTTACAATTGCTTCTTTCTTTTCAATAAAATCTTCAATATATGGTTCATCTTTCGAAATACGGATCACTTCTAAATACTTTGTTTGTTCTAAATTATGAATCAACTCTTTGGAAGATGCAGATTGATCCATATCTTGAACAGCAATAGGCATTTTGAATAATTTGTTTGATGTTGTTTGAGCCATTAAAACTACAGAAATTGTCAGTACCAATATTAACAGCAATACCACATATTGTTTCCATTGTTTCAAAACAACTAGATTGAACATTGGTTTCATTGGCGATACCTCCAATATATCGAGGTTGTCAGTAAGCCTATCATAATTAAAATATTCCAATAAAACATTGGGTGTAGATCAATAATGTAATTATTTAAAAGTAGCTCAAGCAATTGATTATACACAATTGTAAAAGGTAAACTTTCAATCAAACCACCACTTAAACCTTTTAAATAAATAATAGGAATGATCGCACCTGAAAAAAGCAAAATTACTAACGTTAATCCTATCTTCAATATATAGTTGATAGCATTTCTAAACGCAATATCTATAAAGATAAATGCACAAGTTAAAAAGAATAAATAATATGACAAGCTCATAATAAGTGCATTTAAATTATACATTTCAAAGTCCGGTTTAAGGAATTTAATTATTATCCATAAACCTACTACACTCCATAAAATTGTATAACCTAAACTAAATATACCTCTTACGATTGTGAGCTTTTCATACGAGAAATGGAACATGCTTAATCTTTCTTTCAATGCATCCTTTTGATTCATTTTTAAAATACTAAAAATAGAAAAGAAGAATACAAATATAGATACAAAATAAATTGAAATCGTATAATAACTTAATGTATCAAATACTTTTACCGGTTCTTCATCAAAAGAACCACTTCTATTTAGCCCTGTAAATAACATATCCGTCATCATTGTTAATAATTCATTCTCTGTAGCATTTGGATAAAGTGAAGCATAAGACATTGCCCCACCCATAGATAACATTAACCGACTGTATACAGAATCTGTTAGCTGTAAAATGATAATACTTTCCACTGATTGTGTATCAAAAGTATTAACTACAATTGGTAACTCTCCATTTCGATAAAAAGCTTTTGTCATTCCATCCTTAAATATAAAATACCCATCAATTTTCTTATTTTCTAATAAATTATGTGCTCTTTTCTCATTAAAATGCTTTATTGAAAGATCATTACCTAATGACTGACCATCTCCAATAGCATTTAAAATCAATTTTGTTTCTTTAGACTGATCTTTATCAACTATTCCAATTGTAAAGTTGTCATCTTTTTGATTCATCTGGTTAACACCAATCATAATCGCTAACACAGCTATAAATAACAATAAAATATAGACAATTAAATACCACTTTTTAATTAAAAAAGAGTGGTATATGTTGAACAATTTGATTGTCGACATATTACCACTCCTCTCTTAACTATTGAAGTTCTTTTGCAAGATCTTCACCAATTTTTTCAGTTTTATCTTGCATTTCTTTTGTTAAATCCTCAACTTCTGAATCTGATAAACTATTAAAATCAATTGCGCCATCTTTTTTGAATTTAATGTCTTTTTTCAGTTCAGTATTACCATCCATAATTAACTTGATATTCTCTCCATTAACATCGAAATCGACATTTAATTTTTGCTTTTGCTGATTATTTTTAGTGTCAGTTGTCAAATTATGGTCGTAGTTAAGATCAAACGGTTGACTAGATGCATCACTGAACGTTAATTTACCTTTGTCAGTACGTTTATCTCCATCTACTTTAGATGTGTTATCTAATTTTGCAGTTGTCTTACTGTATGAATTTTCTTCAATTACTAAATCATATTTATCTTTAATTTCATCACCATCAGTTGATTTACCTTTTAATGAAAGTCCACCATCTTCACCTGGCATTGAAATTTTGTAATCTACTTGAACACCATCATCAATAACGTTTGTACCTTTGATATTAACTTTTTTATTATCTTGATTTGTAATTGTTAAATCACGTTTTAATATTTCTTTACCATCTACATAAATAATAGAATTGACTTTAGGATATTTTGATGCCTTTTCATCCTTAGCGTCTTTTAGTAAATCATTAATTTCTTTGTCGTAATCTTTGATGTTACCTTGTTTTTCAGCAATATTTTTGATGTCTTCATCTTTTTTAGCTTCTTCAAGCATTGCTACAGTGATTTTTTTAGTATCTTTAGAACTTAATTTCATTGTTAATTTTTTCAATTCTTTTTCATCATCGAAAATTTTAACTTTTTCTTTTTCTTTTTTAAAGTTATCATCATCTAACTGATCAACAAACAAATCGCTATAACGTTTAGATATTTTATCAACATCATCTTGAGATATTTGTGAACCAGATAAGATTGTATTTAAATTTAAAGAATCATTTGTGATCTTTTGTCCTTCAGTAGTTTCTAAAGGTTGGCCTGATGCTTTTTCAATACCTTTTTTAATTTCATTATTTTTCACTTTGTAAACATCGTTAAATAATGGTGATTCTACATATTGATTATTTTTATCAGCACTCCATTGGAAGTTTCCAATTTTATTATCTGCAATTGTTGGTTCAATACCTAATTTCGAATTTTCTTTTTTAGGATCATGCCCTACATTTAACACTAAATTAGTAGAATCAACTACTGATTTTGGAACACCTAACTGTGAAACTAATGATTCAGGTAGTTCCGCTCCAAATTTTAATGATGTTTCATATGACTCATCTTGCATTTTATCTTGAAATTCAGCTTCATTTTCAAATCTATCATTGAAATATTCTTTCCATGATTTTGCAGATTCTTGTTCACTTAATAAGTATGTATTCTTCGGCGTATTTGTTAAAAAGTAATATGTTGCTGCTCCACCAATTCCCACTATTGCAATAAATGCTACTACAATTCCTACTATGAGTAACTTTATTTTAGTAGACATATAAACACCTCTTTTTTTTATATTTATATTAATATCATAACAAATATTACAACTATATGGCATAATAATTTTTAAATATTTATATTTTTTTGAAAATACACATTTTTCCTGGTTTATTATAACTTTCAATCATTTTATTTTTATTAATTTTGATAATTTGTAATTTTGATGGCCACAATGCTGGAACGACCATTTTATTTTTGATGCTTTTCCATAACGGATCTATATAGTAATAATGATTATCGTCAAAGCCTATTAACAATGTAACATGTATATTCGTCACAAACTCTTTTTCTTTATTTCCTAACTTGAATGTTTTATTTATAGGAGTCTGTCCTAAAGTTGTATGATAAATAACAACAGGGTTACCACTTTCAATTATTTTCTCTAAATCTTTAAGTTCTGTTCCAGTGCCATCTACTATATCAGTATCGTATCTATTTAAAAATGAGGCTAATACATTAGGAAATATCGTTTGATGATGCCCAAACTTAATAAAAAAATGATTCCCTACATATCCTTTTTTTGGATCATAAGGATGAGTTGGCCAATCTCTCATAATGGTTGTCGCATCAACCTTTTTATTATAGTAATTTAACAACATTGAACATGAAGTACCTTCACATCCCATCATCATCGGAATAGGAAACAACTGACTTTTAGGTTTTACATTTAATAGCACTTTCATAACAGGACTCCTTATTTTTAAATAACTATATAGTATAAATAAAATTAAAGTGCACCATAATGATGCACTTTATACAATAAATTTATAATATTTCCGCTTCGATTTCCATCAATAAATTCTTTATCTTTTTATGTTGTATTTTTGATACTTGGATGGCTACTGTTCGCTCATCTTTATCATTTCTTTTTTTAGAGATGAGACCTTTTTCTTTTAAATTTTGTACTGCTTTTGAAATATAATAAGGCTTGAATTTAGATTGTTTAATAATGTCTTTTACATTATAACAATCTTTCTCTCCTTTATATATATACACAAGTATATATATTTCTTCAAAAGACAATACAAACTCACTCTTAATTTTAGAAAGATGGTCTTTCGCCTTTTTACTAATAAGTACTAACTCAACAATATTTCTGATTGATACTGATACTGTTTCCATTGCAAGCAACTCCTCAAGTTAAAATAGCTAGTTGTTGAATTGGTATATTGTGCAATCTTTAGAGTCTATAGCATATTTTTCCTTTTCAACACAATGAATTAATAATATTTATTATTTTATAATGAGTTATAAAAATATTCAATAAATTTTCAATAATTGACTTTTCAACATTCACATTTTTAGAATAAATGCTTTAGTATCAAGGGTTAAAGCGTTCAATCTTTAAAATGATTACCTATGTTCAATATTGGTTTTTATTATATTTTAAAAGTTTATTACTTTCCAAATATAAAAAGAGCGTACATTTAAGATCTAAATGTACGCTCTTTTTATATTACTATTATTTTTTCTTACCAAGTGTATCAACAAAACTTAATGCTGATAAACCTAATAGTGTTAATGCATGTTTAGCACCTTTAAAGCCATGACCAGCTTCATAATGTTTGTATGCAGCTACTCCCATAACTGAACCTACAATAACTGAACCTAATCTAGATAATGATTTGCTGCAAGTACTTAAGAATAAGAAAATTGATCCTAATAATTCAAGTCCACCTGCTAATTTCATTGAGTTTCTTGAAAGACCAAATCCTTCTTCAAATTGTTGAGCCATACCGTCATCATCTTTCACTTTTGGTTGACTTGCATCAAAAATTTGTTTACCTACGTATACATTTAATAAATATCTTAACATTACTTAATTTCCTCCTTATTTTTCATATATTCATCTACTATCGGTTTTACTTTTTCTCCTAATAGTTGAATAGACTTTAATACTTTTTCATGTGGCATTGAACCTACTGGTAAATGTAACATAAATCGATTAACACCAAGATCTTCATGCAGTTTAATAATTTTTGCTGCAACTGTTTCAGGACTACCTACAAACAATGCACCGTGGACAATTTCTTGTTCGAATTTCTCCATTGAATAAGGTGGCCATCCACGTTCTTTACCTAATTGATTAATAACATATGAACTAGATGGATAATATTCTTCTTTAGCTAATTCATCAGTATCGGAAACATAACCCCATGAGTGAGTCGCGATAGGTAATTGTGATGTATCAAAGCCATTAGACTCTGCTACAGCTTTATACATTGCTACATTACGCTTAAAGCGACTTGGCGCACCACCAATAATAGCATAAGTAATTGGCAATCCCAATTTTCCTGCTCTCATCGATGATTCTGGATTGCCACCTGTAGCTAACCAAATTGGTAATTTATCTTGTACAGCTCTAGGAAACACTTGTAAATTATCAATTGCTGCTCTAGTTTGACCTTGCCAGTTCACTGTTTCATTTTCATTGATTTCTAGTAATAAGTCCAGTTTTTCTTTATAAAGTAAATCGTAATCTTTTAGGTCGTAACCAAATAACGGAAACGATTCTATGAACGATCCTCTACCAGCCATTATTTCTGCTCTACCATTACTTATAGCATCTAATGTAGCAAATCTTTGATACACTCTTACAGGATCATCAGAAGATAATACTGTTACTGCCGAAGATAATCTAATATTACTTGTCTGACTTGCTGCTGCAGCTAGTACAGTAACTGGATCAGAGACCGCATAATCTTCTCTATGGTGCTCACCTAATCCATATATATCAAGACCAACTTTATCTGCTAGTTTAATTTCTTCAACTACTTGATTTATTCTTTCATGTGCAGAAAATGGTTCTTTCACACCATCAATAGGTGATATTTCAGCAAAAGAGGATAATCCTAATTCGAATTTCATATTCTCACCTCGATATAATTATTATACTAGGTATAATTATAGTACTAAAATAAAAAATGTCAACATTTAAATTCTAAAAAAGTAGCAGTGGTAAAAGCTATTGTCTTTAGCTTTTATCACTGCTACATATTAAATATCATTTTCTAATTCACAAAATCTCATGATTGCAGATTTTAATGGCATTTCTTGTTCATATATTCTAATCTGATCAATTGTTTCAGGATTTAAATAAATATATTTAACTGGTTCATCATTATTAAAAGCAACTATGGCTTCACCATCATCTGTACCTTCAAACATTCTATCTACATCTGAAAAAAACTGACCCAAAATATAAATTAATGCATCACTATATCGTTCTCTATCTTTTTTATATGCTTCTACTTGGCTATCTTGAATATAATATGCATCTACAATCGTCATACCATCTATATTAATAGGTTCATTTTTATTAATATTTTTTAAATGATGTTCTTTTTTAAAAAATTTAAACATCGCCAATATCCCCTATCACAGAAATTTAATTTGATTTACTTCTTTGATATTCTTGATATTCAAAGAATACTTGGAACAACATAATCAACATTGCAGGATGGTATTGGTTACTTATAACATTAATATCATGATTAGAAGCAACTTTAAATCTTTCAGACTTTGTTTCCATAACATCTTTACCATCTTGATCCGTAACTTTAACTGAGCGAGAGATAAATCCAGACTCAAATATTAAAGAATCATTTTTTGCTCCATTAAAAATGATTTTTGGCTTAAATCCAAATCGCGTTTCAAACGTACCTATCTTAGAGTCATTTTTAAAAACTTCCCATACGTTTTTAAAAGGCGTCTTAAACTTACCTTCTAATGATCGTTCTTGCAAAACTTTATACGATCCACCGTCAAATTCGATTTTGAAATTATGCTTTTTTCGTCCTAGTAATGCAAATGTTTCTTGTCTACTAGATGTATAGTACAAACTCAAAACAAAAGCTGGATTATTTTGTTCGTCGTAAATTTCAATTGGCTTTGTTGATGCTCCCCAAAAATTTTCCTTAAAATGAAAATGAGTCATAATAGCCTCCAAAATTACACTTATTTAATAACTTCATTTTACCATAGCTAAATTTTGTTCACCATAATTATTGATATACTCTGCTAGCACTTCCTCAATAATTTTGTTTACTTCTAATTCAACATTTTTATAAATATCCACTAATACAACCCTTTCATCTTTCTCATCTCTTTTTTTACTGACATATTTTAATTGAACAAGTGTCTTTATAGATTTGTTAATTTTAACTAAGTCCCATCCAAATTTATTTTTTATATCTTTTAATGTACATCTTCGTTGATTTCTTTGTTGAATAAATAGCAATATCATAAAGTGATCTATATTGATTTTGTATTTATTACTAATGGTATTATGCATTAATGCAATACACGCATTTAATCTCAAAATATAATCTAACAAATTGTTTTCTGTAATGTTGAAATCGATTGTCCTTAAATCATTATGCATACTCATTTCTATATGGTGAATTAATTGATTAATTTTGTTTTTGTGACGAGTTTCTACCATTATAAGGACTTTTCTCTCATCGATCTTTGATCTCTCTTTTTTAAAATAGTCCAAGTTATGTAGATATGAAAGAACATGAGTTAACATTGTTTGATTAATATCAAGTACTTCCTTGATTTCTGATGAGTTAAACTCAGTTTTCTTTTTGTTATCATCTATATATTTCAAAACTTTTAAATGGTAAATATTTAATGCATATTCTTTTTTCAAAATTTTCTTCGCTTGAATATTTAAATAATGTAAGTTTAGTAAATTTTTAATTTGTTTTTCCATTGTAATACCACCTTAGTTTATTTTTCGTTTTATATAAATATGCTTAATAACATCTGGAGAAGTATAAAACTGAACAATTAACTTTCCAGTTTCTTTTTTAAAACTTACTTCGGTATCTTTATTGTTACCTTCACTTTCGCTATTTTGATTAATTAAAATCCGATTATTTTTGATAAAGATGTCATGATGTCTATATTCAATTTCACCTAACTTAAAACCATTGATATTTAGCCTTTGATGCAATCTATTAAAAACTTTCATATTTGGGAAAATAATAATTTGATATTCATTAAGATAATGTGTCATCAGTATCAAACCATTGAAGTAAACAATATCTCCTCGCAAACGTTTTAAAGTTAGTATCAATTCGAATAGTTGATACTGACTTTCCTTATTTAATTGTAATTCTTTAATCATGAGATGGCTGCTTTGTGAAGGAATCATACTATCTATCCAAGTATCATCAATAATCATTGAAATATTTTGGTTAAATTCGATACTCCATTTAAATATTGATATTAGTGACTCAATTCGATTAGGGATTTTAGGTTGATAGAAGATATTTAACGAGGGATTATTTTTCAATATAGATGTTATATCTTTGTCGGAGTCTATTTCTTGATGTACTTTACATGCTATTTGGTTTTTGTCATCCATTTTATGAGACATTCGCTTTGCTAAATAGTTGTTTTGTTTGTTAAGTATCAATATCACACTAGATTCTTTTAAGTACTCTTTTATGATTTTAGAAATACGATTATATTGGTGATACGATGCATCGATATAGAATTGAAAACTACGTTGTCCATAAAAATATGTGCAATCTGTTAAATAATTTAATAATCTCTTAAAAAACATTATAATTTCTTCTAAATTTTCGTTTCTTGTTAACTTTACCTCGAATGAAATATCAAATTGGTGTTCTAATGAAAAAGAAAACATTTGATGTACAAGTTTATTATTTTCAAAATTCGACTGATATAGCTCATAAAATAGCTGATTTGAAAATAACAATCCATATAAACCAATTTCCCTTCTCATAGATAACAACTTTGATTGTTGAAAATTATTAGTAAGTGATTCTATATTTCTAATATAAATTAGTAAGTTTGGAGTTGTAATTTTTGAACTTAGTTTATTTTTAAAATTTATATCCATATTGACATAGTCAATATCACTATCTGTTAAATATTTGATCTGTTCATTTAACTGCTCAAAATTTTGAAATAGTGTCGTGTTTTTATTATGAAATGGATAGTATTGATCATTATCAAGTTGTTTTCTAAATTTTCCTGGGGTAACTCCATATTTATTTTTAAAATGTCCAATAAATCCTGATTCATTTGTAAATCCATTATCATTCGCTATTTCAGATATTAATTTTTTAGAATACATTAAATCAAATGTACTGTAAGATAAACGAATAGCACTTATTAAATCCCAATAACGCATACTCGTTACTTCTACAAGCTTGTTAGAAAACCACCTTACAGATAATAATGATTTTGTCGCTACTTCCCCAATATACAATTTATTTTTATAATTATGATACATATAATCTATAGCTTTATTTATGTCATTATTCATGCTATATTCAACTGTTTCATCTAACTCTCTATATAAACGTAGTGTCATAACTAACTGGTTAAGATGTTCAAATATTTTATTTCTCTTTTCTTTTTTACGTTTATTATTTAAGTAATTTACAATTAACTTATTCATATAGAATCTGAGCATACTCGAATCAAGTTTATCTTTGTTAATGTAGTACCTTTTATTAAATTGAAAGAAATAATCAAGTTCTACTCTTGATAAACACAAACTTGCAATGACATTTTTCTTAGCCGATAAAATACGGTAATGATCTAAGTCATTTATAATAATGAAGTCATTCGACTTATATTTTTTAGTTTTACCATTTATAGAAATATTACTACTTCCTTCTATTATATATAGTATTAGTAAACCTATATTAAATTCTGATTGAACATTTAAGGTTTGATAAAATTTCAAATTACAATCAATCAGCATTTTAAACACCTCTATTCAACTTGAAACATCTTTATTTATAAGTAAGGATAATTATAATTCAACAAATAATATTAAAAATACTTTATTCTTGACTTTTTATTATGAAATTTTGTACTTATTTTATTTCCTTAAAAGCTATAACTTTTATGTAAATCAAATATAAATAATATTATTAATTAGCAAAGTCAAATATTTTATTATGTCTTAAATATTACAAACGTGTAACAAGGAAATAGACTTTCTCCGATTTTACACCTTAAAACACCGTTGCTACAGCATTTCTTAATCATTGCGAAATGTTCGGAATTATTACATGAAATCATTAGATATTTAAATTAAATTACAAAGCTTTAACATTCAACACAAAGTAATTCATTTCTGATAAAGTAGATTTTGTTGATAAACAGCAGAGAAAAAAACTTATTAGAAAAAAACATAAAACATATACGAAAAAAATATTTTTAAATTATCTAGGAGGATTTACAAATTATGAAAAAATTAGCAACAGCAGCAATCGCAACAGCGGGAATCGCAACATTTATGGCACATGACGCAGACGCAGCAGAAAACAACCAAGGATATAACCAAAACGATCCTTATTCTTATTCTTACAATTATACAATCGACCAACAAGGTAACTACCATTACACTTGGGAAGGTAACTGGAATCCTTCATCTCAATATGGTAACCAAGCTCAACAACAAGTAGCTAACACTACATCATCAAACAATACAGCTTCTTCAAATAACGAAGCAGCTTCAAATACAAATTATTCACAACCAGCATTCAATGCTGCACCAAATGGTGGTGGTTTAGGAGATTCAAATAATTCTTCTTCAAACCAAAATAACGTACATGTTACTACTACACAAGCACCATCATCAAGTAACAATGCAACTACTACATCAAACTCAAGTTCAAACGTTAGCACTACATCTACATCAACTTCACGCCCATCAACTGGCGGAGGAGCTAACTTATACACTTCAGGTCAATGTACTTATTATGCATTCAGCAAACGTCCTGACTTAGGTAGCACTTGGGGTAACGCAAATAACTGGGCTAGCGCAGCAGCTCAATCAGGTTACACTGTAAATAACAAACCAGCTTCAGGTTCAGTTTTACAATCTACAGCTGGTGGATATGGTCACGTAGCTTACGTTGATAAAGTAAACTCTGACGGTTCTATCCAAGTTTCTGAAATGAACTACCAAGGTGTTGGTGTTGTTTCAAGTCGTACTATCTCAGCTTCAGCAGCTGGTTCTTACAACTACATTCACTAAGAATAATATATAAAAAAGAGCAATCATATGATTGCTCTTTTTTTATGCTTTTATTTTTTTAATACCTATACCTGTGATACCATAAAATGCTGCGAAGAATACACATAAATAGCATGGCACCGCCCACCAGAAGAAATCTCCTAACGAAACATGTAATAAATCACGGTAATAAATACCTGATGTTCCCCACGGAATAAATGGTAATACCATCGTTCCACAATCTTCTAATGTTCGAGATAGATTTACACGATCCAACTTTCTCTCATTGTACATATCCATCAATAATACACCAATCATAATAATCACAACTGATGCAACACCGGCAGCAAATACAAGTATTAAACTTCCAGCTATTGTCACTAATATAAGATGTGAATCTTTTGAAACTTTGCTAGATATAGTTGTTAATATAACCTTCAAACTGCCAGAAGCTTCAACTATCCCTGCAAATGCATAACCACAAAAAATAGTAACAACTATTTCAGTCATACTCATAATGCCACCACGTTTAACGAGATCTACCATTGAATTCGATACTTCATTACTTGATAAACTCGTCATACCTATATCGAATCCGTTCATTGTCACATTAAACGCATCAACTATTTCAAATCCATTGTTTATAACACCTACAAACATGGCTACTAAGCTTGATAACAACATCATTGGTACTGTTGGTTTTCCAATACTAATACCGGCAACAATAACGATTACTGGTAACCATACCCAAAAATTTAAATTAAAAGCCTCACCTATATTATTTAATAAAATATTCATACGTTTATTTTCAATATTTTCAGAGCTAAATTGCAATCCTGCAATAAACCATACAATTAATCCAATTATTGATGCAGGTATGGTTGTCCACATCATATGTTGTATATGTTTAAATATATTAACTTTAGTTACTAAGGCTGCTAAATTAGTTGTATCAGAAAGTGGTGACATTTTATCTCCAAAAACACCACCAGCTATTACAACACCTGCAACCATACCTGTTGGAATATTCATTTCATTAGCAATTGCAATTAAAGCAATCCCTGCCGTTCCAACCGATCCCCATGCAGTTCCTGTTGCTACAGATGTAACTGCTGTAATAATGAATGCTGTTACTAAAAAATATGTCGGATTAATCAATTCTAATCCATAATAAATTAATGCTGGAACAGTTCCGGAAAACATCCATGTCCCTATTAAAATACCTACTGAAAAAATTATGTATATAGCTGGCATAGCTGTAGCGAGTCTTTTTGTAATGCCATCTTGTAAATCTTCCCATGATAAACCTACTCTAAATGCTATAAAACTCGCGTATACCGCTGCAATAATTAATAATGGTTGAATTGGATAATGCAATATACCAAAACCAACCAATACTACTAGTCCCATTACGACAATACTGGAAATCGCTTCAAACAAAGTAGGTAGTCTCTTCATATAATTCCCCCTCTACTTATAAAAACAGACAAACATTTCATTTTATATAGTAAAAAAGCAGTTGCAATTTATGCTAACTACTCATCATCAAATTATTAATTACGTAAATATAATATTACAAGAAAATGACAGCCGTTTTCTCACAATTCAACCAAAACCCTATAATGATAATGCTAATCCCATATTACTAGTTGTCATAATTTCTCAAGAATATTACTAAAAGATTGAATAGCATTATGATTAAGTAACAACTGTATGAAAATCAACACAAAGCTAAATTCATCTGTTAAAGTAATATTTGTCGTCGGAAAACGACATAACTAAAACTCAAATTATAAATTAAAACATATACGAAATTCACGGAGGAATATTTAAAATGAAAAAATTAACAACATTAGCAGTACTAACTACGGGATTAGCAACAACAGTTATAGGAAGTGGAGAAGAAGCTTCAGCAGATACTTATAATAACACTCAAGCTTCTCAACAAACTCAAACTCAAAACTTTAGTTCTAACTATACTAATAACTATAGCCAAAATTACAACACTTCAAACATGAGTCAGTCATTTTCTTCATCAGTAACTCAAACTGCAACTCAAACATCAGGTTCATCAGCTAACTTATACACAGCTGGACAATGTACTTATTATGTATTTGACAAAAAACAAGCTGATGGAGACTCAATCAGTGCAACTTGGGGTAACGCTAACCAATGGGCTTCAAATGCAGCAGCTGACGGCCATACAGTAAACAATACACCTAAAGAAGGTTCAATCTTACAATCATCAGCTGGAGCATTCGGTCACGTAGCTTACGTTGAAAATGTAAACTCAGACGGTAGTATCGAAGTTTCAGAAATGAACTACCAAGGTGAAGGCGTAGTATCATCTCGTACAATCTCAGCATCAGAAGCTGGATCTTACAACTACATTCACTAAGAAATAATGAATTATAAAATTATAAACTCTTCCAATCCTTTAGATATAATTTAGGATAGGGAGAGTTTTTTTATGTGCATTTTTATAATGTAGATTTCGGTTGTGGTTAATGGCATAATTCTGGATTATGTTCCTTAGATCCTACTTCTTACGGACTTTTCTCGGAATTATGTCCCTTAGCACCCCTCTTACGGACATTTCTCGGAATTTTGTCCCTAACAGCACCTCTTACGGACATTTCTCAGAATTATGTCCCTAACGACACCTCTTACGGACTTTTCTCGGAATTATGTCTCTAACAACACCTCTTACCACCATTTTTTATAATTGGCTATTTGCTTTGAAAATTGTATACTTAAATTAATCAAGGAGGGAAAAGTTATGAATAATAATGAACAAAATCCATTTCAACAGTCAACTTTAAATGACGATAATGCTCAAGTGCATCAAAATACAAATACCACTGATGATGATAGATTATTCGGTATGTTGATATATCTTACAAGTTTCTTTACATCTCTATTTGGACCACTTATCATATGGTTAATTAAAAGAGACGGTTCACCTTTTGTCGATAGAGTTGGTAAAGATTACTTAAACTTCTTTATTTCATATACTATTTGGAGTATTGTTTCTGGATTATTATGCTTAATTTTAATTGGCTTTATTTTAATACCTATTTTAACTGTTTTACTATTCGTATTTACGATTATAGGTGCTATGAAGTCTTATAACGGTGAAACTTATTTACCACCGTTTTCAATTAGATTCATAAAGTAATATTTTTAAGAACACTTTTATCCACAAAAGTGTTCTTTTTCTTTTTTAGAGAAAAACTGATTAATTACTATAATAACTAATGATGCTAAAATTACGTATACTCTTATACTCAAAAGAGAGTACTAAATTTGTAAATCCCTTTTTCAAACGTTCTTTGTGCACTTCCATAGAAGGAAGGCATAATTTTTTTTTGCATTTTATACTACAGTGCTTTAAAGGAGGAGTTTTTTTGGATCAAAAATTGAAAAAACCAAGAAGAAGATATATAAGCTTACCTACACAAATATTAATTGCTTTAATATTAGGTGTTGTTGTAGGTTATTTTTTAAATGGACAAGATCAATTAATTAAATTTATACAACCTGTTGGTGATATATTTTTAAATCTTATTAAAATGATTGTTATACCTATCGTATTCTGTTCACTAGCATTATCAATATCTAATGTTGGTGACATGCATACAGTTGGTAGATATGGTTGGAAGACTATTTTGTATTTCGAAATTATCACTACTATCGCAATTGGATTAGGTATCCTGTTTGGAAACCTGTTTAAACCTGGCTTAGGAATAGACGCAAATAAACTTCCTAAAGGTGATATTTCTAAATATGAACAAACTGCTGATGCAGCAGAGAAATCTACTTATGGAAATCATATGATTGATACTATTGTTGGAATTATCCCTACAAATATATTCGAAGCATTAACTGCAGGAGAATTACTTCCTATTATTTTCTTTGCTGTATTCTTTGGATTAGCAATAGCAGCTATAGGAGAAAAAGGTCAACCTGTCAAAGATGTTTTAAGTGGTACTTTAGAAGCAGTGTTCTGGATGATACATAGAATTTTAAGATTAGCGCCTTATGGTGTCTTTGCTTTTATTTGTGTAACTATCATGACATTCGGTTTATCTGCGTTAATTCCACTTATAAAATTAATGGCAGTTGTAGTCGGAGCTATGGTTTTCTTTATTATTGTCGTATTAGGAATAGTAGCAAAAATTTGTGGAATTAATATATTCTCTATTATTCGTATATTAAAAGACGATTTATTATTAGCATTCTCTACTTCAAGTTCAGAGACAGTACTTCCATCTGTTATGGAAAAAATGGAAAAGTTCGGTGCACCAAAAGATGTTGTATCATTTGTTGTACCAACTGGATACACGTTTAATTTAGATGGTTCTGCATTATACCAATCAATAGCAGCATTGTTTGTTGCACAGATGTATGGTGTGCATTTAACACTTGTAGAACAATTGATATTAATGTTTACTTTAATGATTACTTCTAAAGGGATGGCAGCAGTTCCTGGTACTTCAATAGTTGTTTTAATCACAACTTTAGGATCTATGGGCCTTAATCCTGAAGGTTTAGCATTAATTATAGGTATAGACAGATTATTAGATATGATGAGAACATGTGTTAATGTTGTCGGCAATGCACTTTCAACAGTCGTTATCTCTAAATGGGAAAATAAATATGACGCTAAAAAAGGACAAGAATATCTTAAAACATTTAAAAAAGCCTAAAAAAAAGATTCGGCTAAGGGGAGCCGAATCTTTTTTATTTTGTTTTATTTTAATGAATCTTGAATTTTTTTAATTTCATCTTGTTTTAAATCTACAACAATTTCTCCATCTTTAGTATCTTCTTTTAAAGCATCTTTAGCTTCTTCAGAATGATATAAGTCCGCTATTTTTTTGTAAGTTTTGTTGTCTTTATCTTTCGTATTTGCTGCAATAAAGTTAATGTATGGTTTAGCTGCATTTGCATCAGGATCTTCTAAGTATATTGGATCTTTCTTAGGATCTAGCCCTGCTTTTGAAGCAACACCATTATTAATGATAGATATATCTACTTCGTCTATTGCTCTTGCTGTTTGTTGAGCATCTACAGCTTTAATATCTAAGTTCTTTTTATTTTCAACAATATCTTTAGGACCTCCATCTAAACCAAAATTCTTATCAAGTTTAATGTACCCTGCTTTTTCGAGTAGCTTTAAAGCTCTAGCTTGGTTTGATACGTCATTTGGAATAACGACTTTAGCTCCGTTCTTCAACTTCTTGATGTCTTTAATTTCTTTAGAATAAATCCCTAATGGCGCAAAGACTGTTGTTCTAATCGGTGTAATATCCGTTCCTTTATTTGCTTTTTCAAATTGATCTAAAAAGGCAAAGTGCTGGAATGAGTTTAAATCAATATCTCCATCAGATAAAGCTTTATTTGGAACATTGTAATCGGAGAATTGTTTGATTTCTATATCTATTCCATCTTCTTTAGCAAGTTCCTTCACTTTATCCCACACTGCTGTATCATTTGATGCAATGCCAATTGTTACTTTTTTATCGTCTTTTTTGTCTCCACAAGCTGCCAATATCAATACTAATGCCACTATCAATGTTAAAACCTTTTTCATTCAAAGCACTCCTTTAAATTTATGAATAATTAATAACTTAACTTCTTCTAACAAGTCTAGACAACACATTACCTAAAGATTGGATGAGCTGTACCATAATAACTAGTATGATAACTGTAATTATGATAACGATCGTATCAAACCTTTGATAGCCGTATGCAAGTGCTAAATCACCTATACCGCCACCTCCAACAGCTCCTGCCATTGCTGTAGCACCAATCAATCCTATAATTGATGTTGTTAATGCTAAAATTAATGAACCTAAAGCTTCTGGTAATAAAAAATATCTAATTATTTGAATTGGTGATGCTCCCATAGAATGAGCCGCTTCAATAACACCAGAATTTACTTCTAATAATGAATTCTCCACTAGTCTAGCTATGTATGGTGCTACATATATTGTTAATGGTACAATCGCAGCCGATGTACCTATAGATGTACCTACAATTAATTTTGTGAATGGTACGATTGCAATTAATAAAATAATAAAAGGTAAAGATCTGAAAATATTTATAATTGGATTGAGAACATAATAGATAATACTGTTCTCCCAAATACCATTCTTTCTTGTTATAACGAGTAATATACCTAACGGAATACCTATCAAAGCACCAATCACTAAAGATACTGTTACCATATATAACGTTTGATATATCGAATCTAATAATTGAGATGAATCTAATGATGAGCCAAACATTATGCTTCAACCTCCTCAAACTCAATATTTAATTCATTTAAATATTGAAAACTATTTTGAATTGCTTTTTGCTCTCCATTTAAACGTAATGTTAAATACCCAACTGGAATACCTTGAATATCAGACATTGAGGCAAATAAGACATTAATTTGAACGTGATACTTAGTAATTAAATCATTAATTATTGATTGTGTGACTTGCTCTCCATCTATATATAACTTAATGTCTGTTGCATTTTGATTCTCTGGAATTAATTTACGTAAATTCGGCGAAATATCTGTTGTAATTACTGTCGAGACAAAATTCTTTGCAGTTAGTGTCTGAGGATGACTGAAGACGTCTAATACCGGTCCGATTTCTATCACTTTCCCATTTTCCATTACTGCAACTTTATTACATATTTTTTGAATAACACTCATTTCGTGAGTGATTAATAGTATCGTAACGCCAAATTGTTCATTGACTCTTTTTAACAATTTCAAAATGGAATCCGTAGTTGCTGGATCAAGCGCACTAGTTGCCTCATCACATAATAGTATTTTTGGATCAGTTACCAATGCTCTAGCAATTGCTACTCTTTGTTTTTGTCCTCCTGATAATTCATTTGGATACTGCTTTCCTTTATCCTCTAATCCAACAAATTTTAATAACTCATCAACTTTTTCTTTAATTTTGCTTTTATTTGTTCCTTGTAAAACTAATGGCATCGCAACATTATTAAATACAGTTTTAGAATTTAATAAGTTAAAATGCTGAAATATCATACCAATATTCTTTTTTACACTTTGTAATTCTTTTTTTGAATATTGATTGATGTCATGCCCATTTACAATAACTTCTCCTGATGTTTTTTCTTCTAACACGTTTACAAGCCTAACTAAAGTACTTTTACCGGCGCCACTATATCCTATAACACCAAATATATCTTGTTCTTCAACTTTAAAACTTACATCTTCTAATGCTTGTATTTTAGAATTCTTTTGTTGGAAAACCTTATTAACATTTTTAAACTCTATCATATGTAATTATCCCTTCGAATTCTTATTAATATGATAAGAATTATATTGATGTTTATCATTATCGTCAACACTAAATTTCAATTTTTTCTAAATATTCTTATTTTAAGATAGTATTTTTACTCATAATTTATTGAAATCCAATTACTATATACTTTTCAATTAATGTAAGCGTTAACAATAATTTATTGACAATTTTGTGACATATTAATAAAATGAAACCTAAGATGTATTTTTACATTCAAATAAAAGGGGGTTATTTTAATGGCAGAGCATGATTATAAACGTTTAGCGAATGATCCGAAATTTAAAGAACTTGTTAAAAAAAGAAATGCTTTTATTTTTCCTATTTCTATCTTCTTTATTATTGCTACACTTCTTTTCCCAGTATTAACCGGTTATACAACATTCTTAAATAACATCGCATTTTGGAATATTTCATGGGCATGGATTTATGCACTATTGCTTTTTATTATGGTTTGGACACTTGTAACTTTATATATGCGTAAAGCTAAATCTTTTGATAAAGATGCTGAAGCATTATTAAAGACATATAGAGAGGAGCAACAAAGATGAATCCAATAGTAGTTATAATGTTTTTAATATTTGTCAGCATTACATTATTTATTACATATTTTGCATCTAAAAGAACTCAATCGACTAATGACTTTTATACAGCAGGTGGAGGCCTTACAGGATGGCAAAACGGTTTAGCTATTGCTGGTGATTACTTATCAGCAGCATCATTTCTAGGTATCGCAGGTGCAATTGCATTATGGGGCTTTGATGGTTTCTTCTATAGTATCGGTTATTTAACAGCTTATCTAATCGTATTGTATATTGTTGCTGAGCCATTAAGAAACTTAGGTAAATATACATTAGCTGATATGATAGCAGCTAGGTTTGAACTTAAGAAAGTTAGAGCAATGGCTGCAGTTTCATCAATCACAATCGTTATTTTTTATATGTTGGCACAGTTAGTTGGTGCTGGCGCGCTTATTCAATTACTGTTTGGTATTCCTTATATACTAGCTGTCATATTAGTTGGAATTATGATGACTATATATGTACTTTTTGGAGGTATGACTGCAACAAGTTGGGTACAAATGGTTAAAGCTGTGTTATTGATGATTGGTACAGTTATTATCACGTTTTTAGTTTTACTTCATTTTAATTTCAACATATCTACAATGTTCGGAGAGATGCAAAACATCAAATCTTCCGACTTTAAAGGAGATTTTATTAATCCAGGTTCACAAGGTAAACCTCCATTAGATAATATATCGCTAATTATAGCTTTATTATTTGGTACAGCAGGCTTACCACATATTCTTATGCGTTTCTTTACAGTTAAAGATGCAAAAACAGCTAGATCTTCTGTAATGTGGGCAACTTGGATTATCGGTATTTTTTATATATTAACTATATTCTTAGGGTTCGGTGCTGCAGCTTTATTAACTCGAGAGGAAATCATTGCTGCTAACCCTGCAGGTAATATGGCCGCACCGTTATTAGCTGCTAAATTAGGCGGAGACTTCTTAATGTCATTTGTTTCAGCAGTTGCATTTGCCACTATCTTAGCTGTAGTTGCAGGTCTTGTACTGACTGGGGCATCTGCATTTGCACATGATATTTATGGGCAAGTTATTAAAAAAGGGAAAATAACAGAGCGTGAACAAATGAAAGCCGCTAAATTAGCTTCTTTAGCTGTTTCAGTAATATCAATTGTATTAGCATTATTTGCTCAAAACTTAAACGTTGCATTTTTAGTATCACTAGCATTCTGTGTTGCAGCTAGTGCAAACTTACCAGTAATCGTATTTACAATATTCTGGAAGAGATTTAATACTCAAGGTGCAATTGTCGGTATAGCTGTAGGTCTAATTGTTTCATTAGTACTTGTTATACTAAGTCCTAATGTCATGAATCCTGATGGAACAGCATTTATTACAATGTCACCTATCTTCCCGTTATCTAATCCTGCTATTATTTCAGTACCAGCAGGTTTCTTAGGAGCATTCGTAGGTACATTCTTAGGCAAGACTGAATCTCATGATAAATTCAGAGAAGTGCAAGTTAAGGCAGCTACAGGTATATCTACTTCAGATATTTCACATTAAGATAGAAATGATTTTTATCAAAAAACAGACGAGGCTGAGACAATTAATTTGTCTCAACCTCGTCTGTTTTAATTACAGTTCTATAACGAAGTGTTTTCTCTATAGCTATATTTAAACAAATAGCTTCAGAGCAGATTTTATTTTAATTTAGCTTTCTGCAGAAATTTCACTTTTTTACTTAATGATTTTGATGATAATCTTTTTAGCATATTATTTCTTATTTTAATCTTCAATGTACTTGAAGTTTGTGCTGATTTACCAATCTTTCTTGATTTTAAAATCACCTTTTTAGTATGCTTAGTTCTTAATTTATCGTAACGTTTCAGAGCTGATTCAATATCTCTATCATTTATTAAATTAGTTAATGTCACTGCATCTTCTATAGATTGTCCTGCCCCTTGTCCCATGTTAGGTGTAGTAGCATGTGCAGCATCACCTATTAGAACAACTCTTCCTGATATAAATGATTTTAATGGTGCTAAATCATACATATCATGTTGCAATATACCTAACTCTTCTTGAGCATCTAATACTTTCCTTACTTCATTAGGAAATTGGTTAAAGTAAGCTTGTAAGTGTGGTTTTTCAAATGATTTAAATTTCAAGTCATTTTCTTTAGCATTCATTGTACAGAACCAATAAAGTTCATTATCTTTTAGAGGAACAATTCCAAATCTCCCTTTATGACCCCAATATTCTAATGCTACTTCTTGCTCTATATCTAAATTTTCATTTACAACACCTCTAAAGCAAGTGTATCCAGCATATTTAGGTATTGCTTTCGGATAAATATTCGTTCTAACTTTCGAGTGAATACCGTCAGCAGCAATGACTAAATCGAACTGTTCTTCAACGCCATTTTCAAAATATAGACGAACCGTGTCTGCTGTTTGTTTAAATTCTTTTAATTCATGATTTAAATATATACGATCTGAAGGTACATAAGTTTTTAAAATTTCATGGAGTACATTTCTATGAATCGTTATATTTTCATGCTCATCTTGATTCATTATTAATGAATTTAAAAACACATCTAAGTCAGATCTAATTTCTATTTTTCTTAAAGATGCGCCTTCTTGTTCAATAGCATAAGCCATTTTGTATTGTTTCAGTGCTTTTAGTACATTGCTTCCAATTCCTAAACCTGCACCTACTTGATTTAAACTATTTCGTTTTTCATATACTGAAACATCATGCCCAGTTTGGCAAAGTAATCCAGCAGCAGTCAGTCCACCAATACCTGCTCCAATTACAGCAATTTTCATTTTGTTCACTACTTTCTTTGAAATAAAAATTAATTATATAACTACATTTTAACATGAACAAGTATATAAATGAGGCTAAGACATAAATTTATCCCTGCCTCTAATCATTATATTAGCAGTAGATAACTGGATTGAAAGTTTGCTTATATCAAGCTTTTTCCTGTCACTTTAATTATTATGCACATGCTTTACCCAAGTGTGCTTTTAAGAAATGTAGTATAAGCAATTCTCAGTAAAATTGCTGGTAAAGAAAGTCATAAAAGTAGATTTGAATTCAAAATAAAGGCTGAGACATAAATTTGTCCCAGCCCTAATGTTATTTGTAGTAATCTTTATATACTTTTGATTTTTTTAAATTATGGTCATCATAATAACTTTCCATAATTTTACCTATACTAGTTGCCCAGCTTACATCAGTTGCATATAGATGTTGCCCTGGATTATATGGGTTCCATCTCATTTTATATAATGTATTCTGACCATTACTGATATAGTCTTTCTTCACAAATTCAGCTCCACCAAGTATTGCTTTCTCTGGTGAAGTCCATCCTTTTTTACGAGCATAACTGCTACCTGTTTCAACTGCATCTTGGTCAAAAGCACCAATACCATAAAAGTTATAGAATTTCTTTCCGTTAGACATTTTAACGCCACTTGCTAATTCTGAATTACCGTTACCAGTTTCTATAAAAGCATGGCTAAGTAAATAAATTATATTCACATCATATTTTTCTTGAGCATTCATAAAAGCTTTTTCTTTACCTTTAAGTACACCCTTATCTTTCAAAATATCTTTAACTTGTTTTTCAGATATATCAACTTTCTCTGAAATATCAATGTATTGAAAATCAGTTTTACTTTTTTCAATATCCATATATTTATCTATCTCTTTTTTATCAGCATACACAAATTTATTATCTTTTTGCGTTACAGCAGGCGCGTCACTCTGAACTTGAATTTCAAGCGCTTCTTCATATGTATGTGTTTGATGATCTTTAAAAAAAGGAGACTCAAAAATAAATAGTAAAACAATAAATATAATAATAATAGTGAGTCCTAATATTAAAGAGAACCTATCTTTCAAAAAGTTAATGATACTCACACCTTTTCTATTTATATAAGCAATGTTACTGTTTAAACTTATCTTATATTTTCTCAAATTTCAATCAAATAATATTTAAGATAAAAAGAGGCTGAAACAATTAATTGTCCCAGCCTCCCATTTATTCACTTCTACTCATACCTCTTAAGAAGTTAAGTAGTAATGTTACACTTTGATTAATTTCAGGATCTTTTAATGCACCTAGTAAATCAGTTATAGATGTTTTCTTATTTGGATTTGCTCTGTTGGCTATTTTCATGCCATTATTAATTTTTTTTACGAATGTAGAAGTCTCTTCTATATCTAATTCTCCTAGTAAAAATAACATTTGCCCGAGATTGCCTACAATTCCTTCGTATTGTTCTTTATTTAGTTCACTTACTAAGTTACCTGTTATAACTTTTCTTTGTACAATTGCGGCATGAAATGCATCTAGTGCTTGAGCTTCTTCAAGTGCATCAAGGATATCTATCCCTTTTTCGATTGCTAATTTACGATCAGCTAATCGTTCTTTTAGTTCATTCATATTTTCTTCTATTATATATTCTTTACTCTTATTCATACGTTTTATGACTTTTACTCTTTCACCCATTATTTATCGCCACCTTTACCTGGGAAAGTGTATCTTGATTGTTCCCATTTATCTTGGACTCTTACACTAATTTGTGGTTGTCTATGACCAAATCGTGAATTATGCTTAGGAATTGGTGATTCTCCTTTTTTAGTAATGACTTCTAGTTTAGCGTAATTATCTTTGTATGCTGGTGTATTCGTATCTTTATCTACATCACTGTCTGTTACAAAGTTTGGAGCACCTTCATTCTGGTCATTTAGTGGAATATAAATGTAATTTCCTGTCACTCTATCCGTTACTTGAACATTCACTTCAGTAGTACCTACTTTAGAAGTTATTTTTACTCTTGCACCATTTTCTATACCATGTTCTTCAGCCAGTTCTTTCGAAATTTCACAGAAGTTTCTTGGTAATTTATATTTTAATCCTGGTACTTGGTAAGTCATATTGCCTTCGTGGAAATGTTCAAGCACTCGTCCATTATTCACATGTAATGACATTTCTTCCGTTTGTTTAGATTCAACATTAAATTCTAATGGATAAAGTCTTGCTTTTCCATCTGGGAAATTAAATCTTTCTGTATATAACAATGGTGTATCTGTACCATCATCATTCATTGGCCATTGTAAACTATCAAAGCCTTCTAATCGATCATAAGTTACACCTTTAACTAATGGCATTAATTCTTGTGCTTCATTCCATATTTCACTTGGATGTTTATAATTCCAATCTGCACCAAGTGATTGAGCAATTAATTGTATAATCTCCCAGTCAGGTTTAGAGTCCCCAAGCGGTTCTAATGCTTTGTTAATTCTTTGAATACGACGTTCTGTATTCGTAAAAGTACCATCTTTTTCTAATGATGGAGAGGCTGGTAATACAACATCAGCAAATTCTGCAGTTTTTGATAAAAATAAATCTTGAACGACTAAGAAATCAATTTTTTCAAAAGCAGATCTAACGTAATTGATATTTGCATCGACTACGCCTGTATCTTCACCTTTAATATACAGTGAGTGCAGCTTACCTTCATGAATACTATCTATCATTTGATGGTTGTCTAATCCTCTTTCAGAGTCTAAGGAAACATTCCAAGCCTCTTCAAATTTATGTCTAATTTCATCATCTGATACATCTTGATATCCAGGGAATGTATTTGGCATACTTCCCATATCACTACATCCTTGAACATTATTATGTCCTCTCAATGGATACGCACCTGTACCTGGTCTCATGTAATTTCCTGTAATTAACAATAGATTAGAAATAGCTGTACTCGTATCACTTCCAACACGATGTTGTGTCACACCCATTGCCCAACATATCGCTACTGAATTAACGTCAGTAATTTGTTTGGCAATATGTTTTAATTCATCTTGGCTAATACCTGTTTTATTTTCAGCATATTCTAAAGTAAATGAATCTAAACTTTCATAATATGATTCAAAGTCATTTACCCATTTTGAAATAAATGCTTTATTATGCCAACCTTGGTCGATTATATATTTCGTCACTGCTGAAAGCCATATTAAGTCTGTACCTGGTGTAGGCATGTAAAATTTATCTGCACGTTCAGCCATTTCATGCTTTCTAATATCAAATACATAGAGCTTTTGACCTAATAGTTTATGTGCTCGCTTAATTTTACTTGCTATTACTGGATGTGCCTCTGCAGTATTCGTACCTACTGTAATAACCATCTCTGCTTTTTCTAAATCTTCTATTGATCCAGAATCTCCACCATAGCCTACTGTTCTGAATAAACCTTGTGTTGCAGGAGATTGACAATATCTAGAACAATTATCTACATTATGCGTACCTATAACTTGTCTAGATAACTTTTGCATTAAATACGATTCTTCATTTGTACATTTAGATGAAGATATAAATGCTAAAGCATCTTTACCATGTTGATTTTTTATTTGAGAAAATCTATTACTAATTACGCTTAATGCCTCATCCCATTCAACTTCTTGGAAATATCCTTCTTTTCTTACGAGTGGTTTTTTTAATCTTTCTTCAGAATTCACATAGTCCCATGCAAATTTCCCTTTAACACATGTTGAAATATGATTTGCGGGTGAATCTTCATGAGGTAAAACTCTTAAAATCTCTCTATCTTTCGTCCAAACATCAAACGAACATCCTACACCACAATATGTACATACTGTTTTAGTTTTCTTAATCGTTTCTTCTCTCATTGCCGCTTCAGAATCAGATATAGCAAACAATGGTCCATAACCCGTTTCAGCTTTTTTAGTGAGTTCAATCATAGATCTTAGCAATCCAGGTTTTTGGTCGGTCATATAACCAGTTTTACCTAACATGTTATTTTCCATTAAAGCATTACAAGGACATACTGTTACACATTGACCACAATTCACACAACTTGATTCATCAATCGCTTTATCGTTATCCCAAATTACTCTTGGCTCATTTCTCTTCCAATCAATTGTTAAAGTTTCATTGACTTGCACATCTTGGCATACTTCAACACATCTACCACATAAAATACATTGATCAGGATCATATCTATAAAATGCACCATAGTCCTTTTCGTAGCCTTTTGAAGTAAAAGGCGTAGATTGATGTTCTAAACCAAATTCACCCATAGTGTTATGAATTTCACAATCACCATTATTATAATCACAAACTGTACAATATAATTCATGATTTTCAAGCACTCTGTCCAATGCTTGCTTTTGAGCCGATTTCACTTTCTCAATTTGTGTATTCACAACCATACCATTTTCAATCATAGTACTACATGCACGTTGAAGCTGCCCATTCACTTCAACAATACAAGAATCACAAGTTTCTACTGGTCCAAGTGACTCGTTATAACAAATAGAAGGAACAAAAGATAGTTTCTCTGCTTTTATAAAATCTAAAAGTCGCATCCCTTCTTCTATAAGAAAATCTTTACCATCAATAGTTACTATTTGATGCTCTTGCATATTGATTTCCCCCTTTATTTAATTCTGCCCATAAAAGTCATATTCATACGACTTATCTTTGATTATAATTTTGTAATTTTACAATTGCAAATAATACTCGAAGGTATCATTTTTAAAATTATCAGAAATTTCTAAAATCTTATTGCTTGATTCCCCGTTTTTTGATAATCTATCAATATTCTCATCTTGAAAGAAGGTTTACATATGATTACTTTAATCACGAGCATCATCATACTGATTTTAGGTTATGTTTTTTATGGAAAATACATAGAACGTGTATTCGAAATATATCCTCAAAAAGAAACACCTGCATATAGTAAGCAAGATAATATGGACTTCACTCCTTTGCCTGCTTGGAAAGGATGGATGATTCAATTACTTAATATTGCTGGCCTAGGTCCAATCTTTGGAGCTGTTGCAGGCGCTTTATATGGACCTGTAGCATTCATATGGATTGTAGTAGGATGTATCGTCGCTGGTGGTGTACATGATTACTTCTCAGGTATGCTAAGTTTACGTCATGGCGGTGCACAATTCCCAATGCTTGTGCAACATTATTTAGGAAAAGTTACAAGAGCATTTACTGATGTCGTTTCAGTAGTGTTGATGGTATTAGTTGCTGCAGCATTCGTTGCTGGACCAGCACAACTTTTAGCTAGTAAAACACCAATATCATTTTTGGTAGCTTTAATTATTATATTTACATACTTTATACTTGCAGCAATTTTGCCTATAAATAAAATTATAGGTAGAATTTATCCTATTTTTGGAGTTATTTTAATAGTAATGGCTGTAAGTGTAGTTGTTGCCTTAATATTCAGTGGAAAACATATACCAGAAATTACAGTTCACAATTTACATCCAAGTGGTATTCCCGTATGGCCATTACTTATGGTGACTATATCATGTGGTGCTATATCTGGATTCCATTGTACTCAAAGTCCAATTATTTCTAGAACAATTAAAAATGAGTCAGAAGGTAGAAAAGTTTTTTATGGTGCTATGATTTCTGAAGGTGTAATTGCATTGATTTGGGCTGCTGCAGGGATGACTTTCTTTGGTGGCACAGAAGGATTAGCTGCAAAATTACAATCAGTCGGACCAGCTGGAGTAGTCGATCAGATTTCAGTAGAACTATTAGGTCCATTCGGTAGTATACTCGCACTTTTAGGTATCATTATACTCCCAATTACTACTGGTGACACAGCACTTAGAAGTTCAAGAATGATTATAGAAGATTTTGTGAAAGATAAAGTAAATATCAAACCAAAAGTACTCATGATTTCAGCAAGCTTTGCAGTAGGTATACCTGCATTCTTCCTCTCAACTATTGATTATTCATTCCTATGGAGATATGTAGGATTTACTAATCAAATAGTAGCTACCGTGATGCTCTGGGTTAGTGTTAGTTACTTGTTGAGATACAGTAAAAATCATTTAATAGCAGGAATACCCGCCTTATTTATGACTGGTGCCATAAGTGTATATGTATTATATGCTCCAGAAGGACTTTCACTTCCTTACCAAACTTCAATAATAGGCGGAGCAATTGTATTCTTAGTCATCGCATCATTATATGTTAGAGCTATTATAAAACAAACAAATCCAAGTACAATCCCTTCACCAACTAGCGACTTATATACATCATAAATAGATAAGAGGCTGAGACAATTAATTCGTCTCAGCCTCTTATCTGGTTATAAAACTTATTAGTATAGCCTTTCCAGTCATTAATCTATCAATAAAATCAAAACAATTGTACTATTATAAAGTAAAGTACTTTTAAATAAGGAGAGATACCTATGACTATAGATGTTCAATCATTAAAAAATATATCCCCTATTATTTCAAATATTGCTCGTGGCGAAGAAATGTTTTGGAAAAATCCAGACTATCTAAACAAACAGTCTTTTCCATTTACAATGGATGACGTGATTGATGCTGAACAAAGATTGACTCGTTTTGCACCATATATTGCAAAAGTCTTTCCTGAAACTCAAAATAACCAAGGGAAAATTGAATCACAAATTTTTCAATTAAACCATTTTCAAAAGACTCAATTTCCACATTTAAAGGGCAAACTTTTATTAAAAGGTGATCATGCGTTACCTATTTCAGGTTCAATTAAAGCGCGTGGTGGTATTTATGAAGTGTTGAAATTTGCTGAAGAAACTGCCATTAAAGAAACTGATTTCACTGTAAATAGTGATTATAGCCTTTTAGCAACAGATTACTATCAAGATATATTTTCTAAATACCGTATTGCTGTTGGATCTACAGGTAACTTAGGTTTAAGTATTGGTATTATGAGTGCACAATTAGGTTTCAAAGTTACAGTACATATGTCACAAGACGCAAAAGAATGGAAAAAGGACCTCTTAAAATCAAAAGGTGTTGAAGTTGTAGAACACATTCAAGATTATGGTTATGCTGTAAAAGAAGGCAGAAAAATCGCTATGAATGATCCATACTGCCACTTTGTTGATGACGAAGCTTCTAAAGATTTGTTTTTAGGTTATTCAGTGAGTGCTTTAAGGTTGGAAAAACAACTTAAAGAAGCAAATATTGAAGTTGATCAAGACCATCCTCTATTCGTATATTTACCATGTGGTGTCGGCGGAGGTCCTGGCGGTGTTGCATTCGGTTTGAAGTTAATCTTTGGTGATAATGTTCACCCTGTCTTTATAGAACCTACAGAAGCGCCTTGTATGGCATTAGGTATGATTACAAAGTTACATGACGGTATATCCGTTCAAGATGTCGGATTATCTGGTAAAACTATTGCTGATGGATTAGCAGTTAGCCGTCCTTCAAAATTAGTAGGTACTATAATGTCTACACTTTTATTTGGCTCTTGTACAGTAGAAGATAATCAATTATACCGTTACTTAAAAGCTTTAAAAGATACTGAAAATATATTTATTGAACCTTCAGCTACTTCCGGATTTCATGGCTTGAAATATATTCATGATTTAAATTATGATTCACAAGATGCTACACATATCGTCTGGTCTACAGGAGGAAATATGGTTCCAGATAAAGAACAATCTAATTACTATCAACAAGCAATTGATATAGAAAGAAGGAGTTATTAAGATTGATACTACTTATTATATTAGGTGTTGTAGCTGGATTATGTGTACCGTTACAAACATCGATAAATACTAAATTAGGCAGCTATACTAAATCACCAATCCTTTCATCTTTTTATTCATTTCTAATTGGAACCATCGTTCTAATAATAGTCAATTTAATAATGAATCCACAAAAGTTATCACCATCATTTATGATGAATCAAGATTTTTCTTATGTATGGTTTACTGGAGGATTACTTGGTGTTGTATTCTTAACAGGTAATTTACTATTGTTACCTAGAATTGGTGCAGCTTTAACAGTTGTCATGACTGTATCAGGTCAAATTATTATGGGAATATTCATTGACCAATTCGGCTTATTTAATGCTGATATACATCCAATAAATTTAGAAAGAATTGCTGGCGTAATTATTATGTTACTGGGTATATTATTAATGAATTACAAAAAATCATCTGACCGAATTATTACGACTAAATCACAACATACAAATTATTGGATGGTATTAGGTATCTTTACTGGTTGTCTTCCCCCTATTCAAACTGCAATCAATAGTGCACTCAGATATGAAGTACAGTCATTTTATTTTTCTGCATTAATTTCATTTGCTATAGGGACTATCGCTTTATTCATACTTTCATTAGTACTTGTTAGAAGAATTCGTTTTAGCTTTCATCACCCTGATCAAGGGACAATTAAGCCTCTTTACTTTATAGGAGGCGCATTAGGAGTAGTATTTGTTACAACTAATATTCTTTTAATGCCTGAGCTTGGTGCAGCTTTAACACTAATGGTTGTTATTTTCGGACAAATGTTAATGGGATTATTGATTGACCACTTCGGTTTATTCAATACACCTAAGTTTAAAATTACAGCAAGAAGACTAATTGGTGCGACATTAGTTTTCATAGGTATTGTAATACTTAAGTTATTCTAATCTATTTATAAATGAGGACTCTGAATGGATCTTTCAATAAAATCTGGAGACGGCATGTTGAACATACGCGTTGGTGCTATTATTAAAGATAAGTACGGTTACTGTTTTCACTATGATAAAAAACATGAATACTACACATTAATTGGTGGCAGAGTGAAATATTATGAAAGTTCAGATTCTGCTATTAAACGTGAAATCAAAGAAGAATTAGGCATAGAATGTGATGATATTTATTTTGTATCAACTATACAAAACTTTTTTGAATATGAAAGTACGTCATATCATGAAATTTTATTTATTTATCATGTCACATTAAAAGAATCTTTAAATGATTTAAACATTCCAAACAACCCAAAAATAGATTACGTTTCAGTCGGGATTTCAAATATTCCCGAAATTAATCTTCATCCTAGAAAAGCAAAAGAAATTATTTTAAAGAAAATTGATGTCCAACCCTTATTTATAAATAGAGATAATCCGAAATAAAATTAATAAATTTTCATCTGAAAGAACGCATATTTTAGCGTTCTTTTTTTGTTAATTATAGTTCTTATAATCAATTAATCACTTAAATTCTCATTTTACAGTAAAATAATTAAAATAAATCCTCGAGATTTTTCAGCATGTATAATGGTTAAACTATAATAAATTAGCTATTATATGTTTATAAATTACACTTTTAGGATATTTAGTTTAAATATAGCGTTAAGTATTAAATTTAATCTTTATTGGTTAATCATTCTTTTACTTGTCACTTTGCTCACTTTAAATTATAATAAGTATGAAATTAGAATTATTATAATTAAGAATTCTTGAGGAGGATTATGATATGAGTAATAAATCAAAACTTACAGGACTATTTGGTGCTCCTGTATCTGATCGTGAAAATACAATGACTGCTGGCAAACGTGGTCCTGTATCAATGCAAGACGTATATTTCTTAGAACAAATGGCACATTTTGATAGAGAAGTTATTCCTGAACGTCGTATGCACGCTAAAGGTTCTGGTGCATTCGGTACTTTTACAGTAACGCATGATATTACACAATATACAAATGCTAAAATATTTTCTGAAATTGGTAAACAAACAGAAATGTTTGCTCGTTTCTCTACAGTAGCTGGTGAACGTGGTGCTGCTGAAGCTGAACGTGATATTCGTGGTTTCGCACTTAAATTCTACACTGAAGAAGGTAACTGGGACTTAGTTGGTAACAACACGCCTGTATTCTTCTTCCGTGATCCTAAATTATTCGCAAGTTTAAATCACGTCGTTAAACGTGACCCTAAAACGAATATGCATAACCCTCAATCTAACTGGGACTTCTGGACACTTTTACCTGAAGCATTACACCAAGTCACAATATTAATGACTGACAGAGGTATTCCAAAAGGTTTCCGTAACATGCATGGTTTCGGTTCACACACTTATTCTATGTATAATGATGCTGGTGAACGTGTATGGGTGAAATTCCATTTCAGAACTCAACAAGGAATTGAGAACTTTAGTGCTGAAGAAGCTGAACAAGTAATAGCTAAGGACCGTGAATCAAGTCAAAGAGACTTATTCAATGCTATTGAAGAAGGCAACTTCCCTAAATGGAAGATGTACATTCAAGTTATGACTGAAGAACAAGCTAGAAATCATAAAGATAACCCATTTGACTTAACTAAAGTTTGGTTCAAAGGTGATTATCCATTAATTCCAGTTGGTGAATTCGAATTAAACCGTAACCCAGAGAACTATTTCCAAGATGTTGAACAAGCTGCATTCGCACCTACAAACATCATTCCTGGTATAGACTTCTCACCTGATAAAATGTTACAAGGACGTTTATTCTCTTATGGAGATGCTCAACGTTATCGTTTAGGCGTAAACCATTGGCAAATTCCAGTAAACTCAGCTAAAGGTGCTGCAGAAGTTTGTCCATTCTCTAGAGATGGTCAAATGAGAGTTGATGGCAACTTAGGTGGAGGTATTAACTATTATCCAAATAGTTACGAAGCACATGAATCTCAACCAGAATTTAAGAAGCCAGGTTTACCAGTAGAAGGTGAATTATACGAACACGACTACCGTGAAGATGACGATAATTACTACGAACAACCAGGTAAATTATTCCGTCTACAATCACCAGAAGGACAACAACGTATATTCCAAAATACTGCTAACGAAATGCAAGGAACTACTGATGAAGTAAAACACCGTCATATCCGTAACTGTTACAAAGCTGACCCAGATTATGGTAAAGGTGTAGCAGACGCATTAGGCATTGACATTAATTCAGTTGATTTAGAAGGATAATATATAAAGAAAAAGAGGACGTTCATCGTTAGGTGAACGCCCTCTTTTTTGCATTTTACTTTATCTCTTATTAGCACTTTATTTTATGAATTATAGTTTGCTTCTTTTTTAGCTTTAATCATATGCAAGAAGTAGAATGCGACTAAACCTAATAATGCAACTACTGCCATTGCCATGTATAACCCAGAATAGCCAATAGAATTTGTGAAATTACCTAATACATATGGTCCAAATCCTAATCCAAAGTCTAAACCTATGAAATAAGTTGATGTTGCTAATCCCATGGCTTCTACTGGTGATACTTTAACTACGAGTGCTTGGAAGATAGATTGTAAGTTACCAAATCCTAGTCCTACAAATGCACCTGCTATAAGTAATACTACTCCATTACTTGCTATACTAATTAAGAACAAACCTATTACTAAACAAATAAATGCTGGTATTGTAACAATATTTTCTCCACGTTGATCCATGATTCTTCCTGTAAATGGTCTTGTTAGCAATACTGCAATTGCGTATACAACAAAGAAGAAACTTGCTGCATCAACTAAATGATTTTCTTGAGCAAAGAATTGTATAAATGACAATACTGATGAATATGCAATACTTACAATTACTACTACAATTGCAATTGGTAAAGCTTGTACTGAGTAAAAGTCAGATAATCTAAATCCTTTTTTTCCTTCAGTTTGTGCACTTGGCATTACTGGTGTTTCAACTTTCATAAATAGTGACATTACAAATGCGATAACGATTAATATCGTACAAATTGTAAATAGTCCAGTCATTGGAATATGTTGATATAATAATAAGCCGATAAATGGTCCGATAGCAGTCCCTAGAACCATACTTAAACTATACATACTTATTCCTTCGCTACGGCGTTGTGCTGGCGTTATAAATGCAGCAATTGTTCCTGTAGCTGTACTTGCTACCCCACTTGCTACCCCATTTAAAATTCGTACGATAAGTAATAATGCAAATGATGATGCTGATACTAGATATAATCCATTCGTAATTACAAGTAAGATTCCACCAATAATTAACACTTTCTTAGTCCCTACTATATTGATATATTTACCTGTTAAAAATCTTCCGACTAAAGATCCTACGATGAAAAGTCCTGAAGCTAAACCAGCCAGACTATCAGAAACACCAAATGTTTCTTTACTATATCCACCTACTGTTACTAATAATAAGTACATAGATAAAAATATGAAAAAGCTAATGACAAAGTTAAATATAAAGTCTTTTGTCCAAATTGGCTTTTTTAATTGATCAGCCATTATTTGTTACCTCCTCTATTAAATGATTTCTAAGTTTTTCTAATAATTTCTGTGCTTTTTCAAGCTCTGCATCATCTGCCTCAACAGCTTGAAGGCAATTATTTTGAAATATTACAATGGATTCATGTATTTCATTAAATTGCTGTTTCCCTTTTTCTGTTAATGTAAGAAACTTTTCTCTTTTATCTTCTTTACTATTAACAGCTTGAACAAGTTCAAGATCAATCAATTTTTTGATAATTTTACGAGCAGTAGGTTTTTCAATAAAAGAACGTTTAGACACTTGCACAAGTGTTGTAGGCTCGTTGTTTGCAATATCATGTAACACTTTATACTGAGCAGCATATAAATCATAGGGCTCTAATATGGCATTAATGTGATGAATATACGGTCTATACAAATTAGTATATGTAAATAAAAAGCTCTCCATTTTTTGTCACCTTTTCTCATAAAATAAAGTTAGCTTTGCTAACTAATACTTGACCATTCTACTCTCGTTTATATGTAGTGTCAATATCAATTTCATTCTTGAAACAAGATATTTTTGACTTTTTCTATTATAATTAAGTTAAGTATTATTAAGGAGGAACATAATATGTTAAATGATTTCTATGAAAGATTATCAAAAAAAGAAGACAAAATGATTGAGATTAGAAGATATTTACATGAACATCCTGAACTATCTTTTGAAGAAAAAGAAACAGCACAATATATTGAAGATTTTTATAAGGATAAAGATGTTTCACTCCAAACACATATTGGCGGAGAAGGAATTTATGGTATCAAAGTAACAATTGACTCAGGAAAGCCAGGTAAGACTTTGGCACTAAGAGCTGACTTTGATGCTTTACCAATTAAAGAAGATACAGGTTTGGAATTCAGTTCTAAAAATGAAGGTGTTATGCACGCATGTGGTCACGATGCTCATACAGCTTATTTATTAGTTCTTGCAGAAACTTTAATAGAAGTTAAAGATCAACTTAAAGGAAAAATTGTCATTATCCACCAACCTGCTGAAGAAAAACCTCCTGGTGGCTCACAATATTTAATTAAAGACGGTATTCTTGATGGTGTCGATAATGTAATCGGTGTTCATGTAATGAGTGCTTTAGAAAGTGATCATGTTTATTACAGAGAAGGCAATGTTCAATCTGGTCGAAATATATTTAAATTAAAAGTAACAGGTAGCGGTGGACACGGATCATCTCCTCATTTAGCAAACGATCCAATAGTTGCTGCGAGCAGCTTTGTCATGTCTCTACAAACGATTGTTTCACGAAGACTTAATCCGTTTGATATGGGCGTCGTTTCAATCGGTTCATTCGATGGAAAGGGACAATTTAATATAATTAAAAATGAAGTTACGCTTGAAGGCGACGTTAGAGGTATGAACGAAGAAACTTTACATCTAATTGAAGATGAAGTTAAACGTCTTTCTAAAGGTTTAGAGTCAACGTATGGTGTTCAATGTGACTTAGAATATACTAGAGATTATCCTGTACTATATAATGATCCAGAATTAACGAAGCAAGTCGCTAAAGCGATTGAGGAAGCAAATATTTCTGAAGTTAAAAGTGTTGAACGTTGTGAACCACAACCACCTTCAGAAGACTTTGCATATTATGCTAAAGAATTACCTAGTACTTTCTTCTATGTAGGAGCAAGTCCAAAAGACAAAAAAACTTACCCACATCATCATCCTAAATTCGATATTGATGAAGGTTCATTACTAATTGCAGCTAAGTCAGTTGCTGCAGTTACATTCGATTATTTAGGTGTAAAATAGTTCAGTTACAAAAGTGTGTTAACTAACATTACACATAGTGTAAATTTACCTGACTCATATTTCTTTTTTCTTATTTTATATTTTATACTTTTAAAAAATAAGGAGATGATGGAAGATGAGTCAGACAGATACACTGTTATTATTTGGATGTACTTTATTAGTTTGGTTAATGACACCTGGTTTAGCACTATTCTATGGAGGATTAGTTCAATCAAAAAATGTATTAAATACTTCGATGCATAGTATTTCAGCAATTGTAGTTGTTACATTCACTTGGGCATTAATTGGATTTTCAATGAGTTTCGGAGGAAACAACTTATTTATAGGTGATTTCTCCCATGTATTCCTAAATGGTGTAGGTTTTGCACCAAACGGTAATTTTAGTGAAACCATACCATTTGCCTTATTTATGCTTTTCCAATTAACATTTTGTACGATTGCGGTATCCATTCTTACAGGATCAGTTGCAGAAAGAATGAAATTTGGTCCTTTTTTAATATTCATGGCTTTATGGGTATTATTAGTCTACAGTCCTGTAGCACACTGGGTTTGGGGAGGCGGCTGGATTCATAAATTAGGTGCGATAGATTTTGCTGGCGGTACAGTCGTCCATATTTCATCTGGTGTATCTGGCCTTGTTCTTGCCCTATTACTTGGTTCTAGAAAACCTAGTAACAAAAAGCCTCCACATAATTTAGTTATCACGCTAATCGGCGGTATACTAGTATGGTTTGGGTGGTTCGGTTTTAATACGGGTTCTGCGCTAACATTTGATTCAGTTGCTATGTTAGCTTTTGTAAATACGATTTTAGCTTCTTGTGCTGGCATAGCCGGTTGGTCTATTTTGGAATATATGCAAAAGAAAAAAGTGACTTTAATTGGTACTTTATCAGGAATGTTAGCAGGGCTTGTCACAATCACACCAGCAGCTGGATTTGTTGGATATGGTAGTTCAATGATACTAGGGATATTAGGTGGATTTGTATGTTACTACGTTATAACACATTTAAAAGTATTACTTAATTACGATGATGCATTAGATGCATTTGGATTACACGGTTTTGGTGGAATTGTCGGTGCAATAGGAACTGGATTATTTCAAAATTCAAATGTAAATTCAAGTATCTCTGACGGTGTTTTCTTCGGTGGCGGATTTATGCCAGTAATAGTGCAACTAGTAGCTGTAATTGTAACGATTGCATTCAGTGGAGTTGTCACATATATTATAGCTAAAGCAATAAGTATCTTTACAACTTTAAGAACAGATGAAAAAGCAGAACTAGAAGGCTTAGATGTAGCTTTCCATGGCGAAACTGCTTATCGATATGAACTTAAAGAAAAAAGAGCCTAAACAATACGCCCCTAATCCAATTATTTTGGATTAGGGGCGTATTGTTTTTACATATTCAACTTGCGTTCTAATGATCTGCTTTGAGCTTTTTATTTCTTGGATATCCTATCAATATAGATACGATACCACATATTCCTAGTAAATATGGGTAAAATGAATATGGTAATAATGATACTGTCGAAATACCTGCTACACTAGTAGCAGCTAGTACTTGTGCTCCATATGGAATAATACCTTGTATCGTACTTGCAAATATATCTAGAATACTTGCAGACTTTCTTCGATCAATTTGAAAATCGTCTGCTATTTCTTTTGCTAATGGACCAGTCGTAATGATAGATATTGTGTTATTAGCTGTTGCTAAATTTGTAACACTTACTAAACCAGCTATTCCAAACTCTGCACCACGTTTAGAATTCACTCGTTTTGTAACAACATTTAACAACCATTTTATACCACCGTGATATTCAATCAAACCAATCATACCACCAATTAGAAGTGCGATCATTGAGATATCTTGCATACCAATTAATCCATCAGATATTGCTTTTAAGTTATCGCCTAAAGTAAACGATCCATCAATTAGACCAATTAAACTTGCAACGATTACACCTAGCACTAATACCAAGAGAACATTCATTCCAAACAATGCACTAATTAGTACAAATAAATATGGTATAACTTTGACTAAATTGTAACTGCCTTGACTAGCATCCGCCATCCCTGCATCTTTAGTCATAAACCATAAAATAACCACTGTCAAAATTGCACCTGGTAATACAATTAAGAAGTTCATCTTAAATTTATCGCTCATTTTTGTTTTTTGTGTTCTTACAGAAGCTATTGTAGTGTCAGAAATCATAGACAAGTTATCACCAAACATTGCCCCACCTACTACAGTTGCTATTGTTAAAGCTAGCGAAATATCAGTTGCTTCAGATATGCCGACTCCCACAGGGGCTAGTGCAGCTACAGTACCCATTGAAGTACCCATTGCTACAGAAATAAAAGCACCTACTATAAATAATCCTGCTAATAAAAACTGACCAGGTATTAATGATAATCCTAAATTAACTGTTGAACTAACAGCACCCATACTTTTAGCAGTTTCACTGAAAGCACCTGCCATTAAGAATACAAACACCATTAATAAAATATTAGGATGTCCAGCACCTTTTGTAAAAATATCTAGTTTTTTTGCTAAAGGTGTCTTTGGATACATTGCACATGCAAACACTGCCGCAATAAGTATAGCTACATTTAGTGGTAAGAAATTAAAGTCATGCTTAATTAATCCTGTACCAATGAAAAGTGTCACAAACACGATTAACGGTAATAAAGCTATGAAAGACCCTTTTTTATCTATTTGTTCCATTGTTATCTCCTTATTTATATCTTGAATACTTTAAAAGGTTACAGGACAATTTTGTTCTCGTCAAATATAAATTTCGTAATAAGCATTTATCAATCCTTGAATGATTAAATAATAAAAATTAGGTAATATAACGTATAATAAGAAAAAGAAGAAATTAAGGGGTAATATTATGATTATTAGTAATACAATAAATGATTTTTTTAATAACTTTCATTTAACCGATACTTCACTTAAAACATATTACGCAAAATATCGCTCTGAATTTCAACATGCCGAAGAAAATTTAATATTTTTAGAGGATGACATATCAACAACTTTATCCAAGTTAGAAACAGATACTGCTCAAATTTTGAAAATAAACACCAAATTAGTTCATATTATTTTTGAAGTTAGACTACAAATACTCAAACAATTTAATACTTATTTAAGACCCGATGTATATTTTTTAATTGGTGCTTACAGAAAAGACGGTTTTCTTAAAATTGAAGACACACCCCATATATACTTTTTCATAGAGTCATTGTGCGAACATTATGATGATCTATATGACATAATCGCATACTATTTTACAAAGTTACTTGTAAGGCAATTAAATTCAACATCGGAAAATTCTATTTTAGAAGAGGCAGTTACCTCACATATCATGAACAAATTAAACTATACATATCCATATACAAATAATAATAAATACAAGGCCATTCAAAATTTAGAAAATAAACTAAATGAGCAATTACAAACTGACTCTATAATTAAATTATTTACTGAAAACGAACATTCAGAAATACTAAAAAGATATTCATAAATAGAGCTATATGGACACTACTTTCAATATTTGCTCAAATCTACTCGAATCGCACGAAGACTCCAGGGATATCGTGCGTTTTTACCCAAATCCAGGCGAATCGCACGAAGACTCCAGAGATATCGTGCGTTTTTGCTCAAATCCAAGCGAATCGCACGAAGACTCCAAAGATATCGTGCGTTTTTGCTCAAATCCAAGCGAATCGCACGAAGACTCCAGGGATATCGTGCGTTTTTGCTCAAATCCAGGCGAATCGCACGAAGACCCCAAAGATATCGTGCGTTTTTGCTCAAATCCAGGCGAATCGCACGAAGACTCCAGAGATATCGTGCGTTTTTGCTCAAATCCAGGCGAATCGCACGAAGACTCCAGAGATATCGTGCGTTTTTACCCAAATCATTCGATATTATTACTGACAATATAATAATAAGAGGTTGAGACAATTAATTTGCCTCAACCTCTTAATTAATTAAAGTACTTTCATTAAATCTCTAATTAAAATTGTAATGTTATGTTTTTTAGACTGTTCACTTAAAAATAGTGCGACTTCTAATTGTTTTTTATCACTGTCATTACTGATCTTCATTTCTATTTTTGAATGCACGATGTTATATATTAGCTCACTATATAACTTATATCTACTTGAATTAATTGTAATATCTAAGGCAGTTTGTGCATATGCTAAACACCTATCATATGCTCTTTCGCTAGAATAAATATTTGATAATGTATATAGTAGTTTAATTTGATAACTATCATCTACATTTAAACGTTTAGCAATTTCTAATCCTTGTTCTAATGAAGATTTCGCTTTTTCATTTTCATTTTGACTATAATAAAAGACTGCTCTCGTATTACAGATAGACACTTGCAATTTCACATACATATTACTATCTATTAATTGATATGCTTCTTCAATCATCTGAAGTGATTGTTCTACTTCACCATATTTATAGTAACCTATAATTGACCTTACCCACTTAGATGCTGCGATTTCATCAACAGATCCATTAGATAAATAATTACCATCAATAATAGGAATTAAAGCATCATAATCACGATCTTCTAACAATCGTTCTATGACTTTTAATTTTTGTTCTAGTTGTGTGTCTAATTCATCACCTACATACAAGAAATCCATACTACAATTTAGTCTTCTAGAAATATTAAAAAGGAGTTGCGATCCCGGTTGCAATTCATTCTTTTCAATTTTAGAAATTTGACTTTGTGTGGCGATTCCCTTAGCTAATGCTTGTTGAGAAAGCTTTAAATCTATTCTCCTTTGTTTTACACGTTCTCCTAATTTCATAAATAGCGCTCCCCAAATTCTTTTATCGAATTAACATATTTATATTATCTAATACATCTATATCTTCAAGTGTCGTCATTAAATGATATATTTGTCCCACCAAATATATCATTTAAGCACCTAAGGGCACATATTAACTTGTATTAGAAATAATTCATGTCATGTTATAATTCTCTTCTTTATTTTAAGGCTCATTGTGTGAAAATACAATTATTTTATCCTTATACGAAGACCGTATTTTCTCTTTAAACAGCTATCTAAATTTAGAAGTATTAAGCTTAATCAACAAATTCTGCTGTTTCAAGCTGTATTAACTCACCATCTTCTTGTCTTTTTTTAATGTGAAATTCTCCCCACTTACATAGGTTTTCTAATAGTTCATTTAAGGAACTACCGTAATCAGATATTTCATATTCTACTTTCGGAGGCACTTGTTGATATACAATTCGATTAATAATTCCGTCTTTCTCTAATTCTCTTAATTGTTGCGTTAGCATTTTTTGTGTAATGTGTGGAATAGCTTTTTTTAGTTCTGATGTTCTCATTGTTCCATGCTTTAAATGACAAAGGATAACAGGTTTCCATTTACCACCAATCACGTCTATTGTTGCTTCTACACCTATATTATATTCTGTTACTTCCATTACATTTCCTCCTTAAGGTACTTTTTGGTACCTATATGACTTTAAAGTGCGTACTTCCTATTTGTATTGTTACGTTTTAAAATAACACATATCTTATAACAAAGGAAGGAACTATCAAATTGAAAAATAAATTTTCTAATCAACTTGCACTTATTTCACTAGCTATATCTGCTTTCGCCATCGGTTCAACAGAATTCATCAGCGTTGGCTTATTACCATTAATCAAAGATGCTTTTAATATCACAATTCCTCTCGCAGGATTAACTGTATCTTTATATGCAATTGGTGTTACTGTAGGTGCACCTATTTTGACACCTTTAACAAATAACATGAAAAGAAAGACTGTGCTCATTCTTATAATGGTCATCTTTATAATTGCTAACATATTCGCAGGGATGGCTACTTCATTCACTTTATTATTATTAATGAGAGTGCTCAGTGCTTTTTCTCATGGTGTGTTTATGTCAATTGCCACAACTATTGCTGCAGATTTAGTGCCACCACATAAACGTTCTAGCGCAATTGCACTTATGTTCACTGGTTTAACAGTTGCTACTATAACTGGCGTTCCATTTGGTACATGGGTTGGTCAACATTTCGGATATGAAATGTCATTTTACACAATTGCTATAATAGGTATTATTAGTCTTATTGCCAATATAGCATTTGTTCCTAAAAATTTAACTGAATACAAACAAGCACCAATTGTTAAGCAACTTGCAGTCTTAAAAAACAAACCCCTTATGACAATATATTTAATAACTGCCCTCGGTTATGGAGGTACGTTTGTAGTCTACACATATTTAACTGAGATTCTTACTCATATTTTAGGCTATGAATCAAACAGTATCGTTACGATTTTGATATTATATGGTGTAATGGTTGCGATTGGTAATACTTTAGGAGGAAAACTTACAAATCACGCTCCTACAAAATCATTAACGATCATTTTCTTACTACAAGCTTTAACTTTATTACTGGTAGGACTTACGTTACATTTTCATGTAGTAGGATTAGTAAGTATTTTATTAATGGGCCTATTTGCATTTATGAATGTACCTGGTCTCCAACTTATCGTCGTATTATTCGCAGAGAGAAATAGTAAAGAAACAGTCAACTTTGCATCTAGTCTAAATATATCTGCTTTTAATATTGGTATAACACTTGGATCAGTTATTGGTGGTTTTATATTAAATCATATTTCATTATCGTTCACACCATATTTTGGTTTTATCATGGTTATTATGGCAAGCATATTAATGTTTGTCGTTAATAGAAATGAAACTTCTGAACCACTGCAAACAACGTGTTAATAATAACAAGAAGGATGAGACAATTAATTTGTCCCATCCTTCATCTTTTATATTTCATCATTATTTAGTATTTTTTGAGCATTATCTTTCATTTGATTAACTGTGTCAATTCCTTTAGTTTCTTCAATATAATCATATGCTTCTTTTATATGAAAATTTCTGTTAGATGTATTATGTGCGTCACTTCCAACAATATGAATACTTTCTTGATTCAATAAATAATCAGCAACTCTTTTTGCATCTTCACCATATTTACCTACTAATGAACCAGCAGTTACTTGACAAAGAGCACCTCTTTTAATTAAATCAAATAAAATTTGAGGTTTATCTTGTATAGGAATGATACGTTCTGGATGAGCTAATAAAGGACGATATCCTGCATCGAATAATTGGTCAAAAGTGTTATTCGCAAAGTCTGGAACTGTAAAGAATGGAAATTCAATTAATACATATCTTGATCCTTCGGTTATAGGTAACAATTCTCCTGATTCCAATCCTGCTAACTCATTTCCAAACATATGAATTTCTTGGCTTGGATACACTTTTATATTAATATGATGTTCTTTTAATAACGATTGTACTTCTTCAGTTCTTGCTTTAACTATGTCCGCACTATTTTTAAAACGATGTTCTATATAATGAGGTGTTGCTACAATATCAGTAATCCCAATTTTTTCGGCTTCTCGTGCTAATTCAAGCATGCTTTCTGCATCAATTGGACCATCATCTAATCCATATAATAAATGATTATGAATATCAATCATGTGCATCGCTCCTTTAGTCATTGAACTATCAAATATCAATAAGTTTTCTTATTACTTATATTGTAACAAATAACTGTTTATAAATTATATTAATAAGCCTCCAATTTTATATTTCAAATAAGCAGAAAATTTGTAATTATTCCTTTTTTATATGAACATAAAAATATCGAAATATAAGGAGTGGGAAAATAATGGAATTAACCAAAGCACTTGAAAGAAGACGGTCAGTAAAATCTTATGAGCAATATGATTTAGATAGAGAAACAATTTATGATTTATTAGACAAAGCAGCACTATCACCATCTGCTTGGAACTTACAACAGTGGAAAGTAATAGTAGCTGACACTGATGAAGCTAAAGAAAAGTTATATAACGCAGCTAACAAACAAGTTAAAATAAGAGAAGCAAGTGCAACATTTATCATTTTAGGTGATATAAATGCACATGAAACAATTGGAGATATAGCTGATGACTGGATTGAACACGAACATATTCCAGCTAATAAAAGAGAAGGCTTAATCGAAAGCGTGAATCGATTCTTTGAAAGTGATCTCAATAAAAGAGACGAAGCTGTACGTGGCGCATCATTATTTGCGATGAGTTTAATGCTAGTCAGTGAGGATGCTGGTTATGCAACTTGCCCTATGATTGGCTTTGACAAACAATCTGTAATTGACGCATTTAATATTGACGATAACTTAGTACCCGCTATGCTTATTTCAATTGGTAAAGGTGAAATGACAAATGATAGAGCATCACGCTTACCAGCTTCATCATTTGCAAAATTTGAATAAAGAATGTACTAATTTTGTAATAATATGATAATACTACACCTCAAAAAAAGATTATAATATAGGTAATGAAGTGAGGTGTTTAAGATGAACAAACGTTATCAAAAAGTTCTAGTACTTTACTTAATATCAACGTTAGTACCTTATATATTGATCAATAAGAATAAGAACATCTCTTTAACAAAGAGATGGTTACCTAGCTCTTTAATTGGTTATGGTATATTTGCATATGGGCTAAAGGCACTAACTAAAATGAAAAAAGCAGCTTAATTAGCTGCTTTTTTCATTTCTATATATTCATCATTCGTTATAACATAAATAGCATCATCTACAACTTTTTCTTTATGAATTCTATTTTTTGGCATAACACCAATTTTTTTCATTCCTAATCTTTCCATAACTTGTCCAGATTTAGGATTAATAGTGCTATGCATTGCATTTACTTGGTTTAATTTTAACTTATCAAACGCCAATGACAATATCTCTAATCCCGCTTCTGTCATATAGCCATTTTTAGAATAATTTAAATTGAGCACATATCCTATCTCACCTTTTTTATGTTCTGTATCTACTCTTAAATCTATTGTGCCAATTAATTTATGTTCTTCTTTTAAGACTATTCCATATTTGCCTAATGGTGATTTCAAATAGTAATTTGCGATGACTTCTTTTGTTTCTTCTTTTGACAAATGGGTTGGAAATACATGAGAAGTATTTTCTATATTAGATGAATATTCATAAAGTGATTCTGTATCATCTAAACTTACAGGTCTCAGTATAAGTCTGTCTGTTTCTAATGTTTGATTCTCACCTAAAGTTACTAATAATTCCATAATTCACACCTTCTTATGCTTTATTTTCATTTTGTGCTAAAGCTAAACAGCCAATTATTCCTTGTTCATCATTCAAACTTGGAGTAACGATGTACTCTTCTACTGGTGGAAGTGCAATATAGTCATTATTTAATAACTCAAATTGCTTATGAATTTTACTCAACAAATGATTTTGATGCATTACGCCTCCACCAAAAATGATTTTTTCTGGTGATAACATTAACGTTGTATTCAATGCTGCCTGAGCAATATAATAAGCTACTATATCCCAATCTTTCGAATCTTCTTTAATCTCTTTCGCTGATATACCAGCTCTTTTTTCAATAGCAGGTCCTGATGCAACCCCTTCTAAACAGTTACCATGAAATGGACATTTACCTTCAAAGCTTTGGTCATCTTCATGTATCTTTACCGTCATATGTCCCATCTCTGGATGACTATACCCTTGAACAAATTTACCACCGACCATAGCTCCTCCACCGATACCTGTACCAACTGTATAATATACTGCTGAATTAATATCTTTTGCGATACCTTTTTTAAACTCACCATATAATGAAGTGTTTACATCAGTTGTAAAAGCGACCGGAATATCAAAATGCTCTTTAATAGCCCCAATGAAATCAAAATTTTTCCATGCTGTCTTTGGTGTGGAAGTTATATAACCATATGTATCAGATTCTTTATTAATATCTATTGGACCAAATGAACCAATACCAATACTTATAATGTCATGCTCTTTAAAGAATTCTATAACTTTTGGCATCGTTTCAGTTGGTTCCGTAGTTGGTATAGAAACACTTTCTATAACAGTTAAGTTATCATCACCTACTGCACATACAAATTTTGTTCCCCCTGCTTCAATCGCTCCATAAAGTTTCAATAATCCCACTCACTTTCTATGATTATATTTTTTTAACTCAACTTAACATCTATACCTAAAACCATTTCTTTCTTTTAAAAACAGTTAACATTATAAACGCAATGATGACCATAATAATTAGAATGATATAATATCCGTCGTGCCAACTAAGCTCAGGCATATTTGTAAAGTTCATTCCGTATATCCCTGCAATCAAAGTTAAAGGCATAAATACTACTGAATATATCGTTAAGATTTTCATAATATTGTTCATTTTAAATGAGTTTAGAGAAATGTAATTATCACGTATGTCACTCGTCATTTCTCTCGAAGAATCAACCATTTCCATTTGCTTGATAAGATGATCATTAATATGTGTAATATATAGAAATTGCTGTTCATTTAGATGTAATACTTTCCCTTCTCTCATTCGATATACTAAATCTCTCATTGGTTGAACAGTTCGTTTAATAATTAACAACTCTTGCCTTAAATCAAAAGTATCATCTATTAAAGACTTCGTTGAAATATCTATATTATGACGATCTTCAAAATTAAATACTTTATCTTCAATATCGTAAATAAATGGGAAATAATTATCTACTATATCATCTAGCAAATTTAACAAAATATCTTTTGGCTCTTCCAAATTGATTGTTTGATTAAACAACTTTATTTTAACAGTATCTATTTCTTCAAAGCGCTCTTTATGATAAGTCACAATAAAATCATCGCCAATAAAAATATCAACTTCTTCAGCTTCAAGTGTTTTTAAATCTAACGCATGGAACACAACAAATTGATAATCATCATATTGTTTGAATTTGGGTCTTTGTTGAACAAGCGTAGCATCTTCAATAGATAATTCATGAAAATCAAAATAATCTACTAATACTTTTGCCTCTTCTTCTGTAGGTTCGTTTAAATCAACCCATAACCATTTTTTGTCTTCTGCAATATCTTTTGGTGATGTCGTTTCTTTTAGTTCATTATTTGAATTGCAATAATAAGTTTTAATCATTATATTCACACCAATTTTCATTTTACTTTTATCTATATTATACAATTTAAAAAGCAGTGAGCAAATATACTCACTGCTAACAAGTATTTAGGTAAATACGACTGTTTTATTTCCGTTTACAATCACTTTGTGTTCACAATGCCACTGTACTGCTCTTGCTAATACTTGAGACTCCACATGTCTACCAGTATTTTTCATGTCTTGTGCTGAATATCGATGATTAACTCTTACAACATCTTGTTCAATGATTGGACCAGCATCTAAATCTTCTGTAACATAATGACTTGTAGCTCCTATTAATTTGACACCTCTTGTATAAGCCTGTTTATAAGGATTTGCACCAATAAATGATGGCAAGAATGAATGGTGAATATTAATAATTTTTAGATGATGCCTTTCAACAAAGACTTCTGATAAAATCTGCATATACTTAGCTAGTACGAGTAAATCCACTCCATAACCATCACATATTCTCGAAATTTCATCTTCACTTTCACGTTTTGTTTCTTTAGTCACTTTTACATGGTGGAAAGGTATTCCCATATCTTCTACAAATTTACGGTTATTTTCATGATTACTAATAACACAGCTTATTTCTATTGGGAATTCTTGACGATTTGCGCGTAATATAATTTCACTTAACGCATGATCTTCTTTAGAAACTAATACTGCCGTTTTTACTTTTTCTTCAGCGTCAAAAATTTGAAAATTAATATTTCTTGTTGTTAGTTCTTTTTCTAAAATTGATTTCACTTCATCATTTTTATCAAATTCAATGCGTAGATATAAGTGATTCTCATTTTCTTGAACATCAGTATAATGATCTAAATGAAATATATTTGAATTTGTTTCTTTTATAATTGTTGATATTAGTGATGTAATACCAATTTCATCTTTGCAATCCGCTAATAAAATATAATGCTTACTCATGTATCTCATCCCTTTATTAATATTGGAAATATTCTAACAATAACAACTATTATAAAATTTAATTTGCAATAAAACAATGAATTGAGTAGCATATATTCAATGTAAACGCATTCACTATTAATTTGTGCTCAAATACATAAATTGGTCTAATTGCAATGCTTCTAAAGTCTCTCTAATTAATCTTTTACGGTCATAATAATTAAGCCCTTGATTTTCTAATTCAGTGACTTTTCCTTCATATACATATGCTCCATTAAATAAAGATTTATCTTTCGTTACTTTAATTGTAGACATTGCACCTTCTCTAGGTGAAATAAACATAGAGTCAAACATTTTATAAATTAAATCTCCAAATTTATGATTATATTTAGTTTTTCCTAAGTTGGTGGAGACAGCGCCTGGATGGACAGCTGTTACATTCAATCCACGATGATGAAACTGCTCGTATAATTCTTGCATGAAATACAATGTAGCTAGCTTAGATCTGCTATAAGATTTAATCGGATTAAATCTCAATGGATATTTGAAATTATGATGTCCTATATGAGCATATTTATATGCCCCAGAAGATACAATTATAATTTGTTTATCATGGCTTCTCATTATAGATTCAAATAAAATATGTGTTAATAAAAAGTGACCTAAATAATTTGTACCAAACATTAATTCAAAACCATCTACAGTTTTTTGTCTTGTTAATGAAACGACACCTGCATTATTAATTAAACAATCAATATATGGATATTGATCTAGTATTTGAGTAGCGGCTTTCATTACATTGGCTAAATTAGATAAGTCACATTTTATTACTTCTACAGTTATTTTTTTATGTTCTGCTATTAAAAGTGATTTTAAATGTTCACCTTTGTCTATATTTCTACACAATAAAATAATAATGTCATAGTCATTGGCTAACTCTTTAACTGTTGATTCACCTATTCCTGATGTTGGACCTGTAATTGCTAGTATTCTATTCGCCATTGTATATACTCCTTTAATTTATTACCGTTCTTTTACCCTGAAATATATATTTTAACTATGACATTTATTTTTTTACATAATTTTGATGTACATATATTAATTCTTTTGCCATTTCTTTAATAATTTCAGTTGAAATAAGCTGATCTTCAGCATGCATTAATAAGAGCGTCATCGGTACTGTTTCACCACTAGCTTCTGCTTGTATTAAATCTTTATGCACTTTATGACCATCAATTAAAAATTGATTACCTTCACTAATTAAATCTTCGGATTCTTTAAATTTTCCAGATTTAGCTTCATTAATTGCTTGCATATAACTACTCTTTGCCATACCAACATTAGTTATGATTTTAAAAGCAATTTGTTCGTATTTTTCCATAATATCACCTTACTTCATTAGGCTTTCAGCATGTTTTAAGACACGCTCTCCATCCATCATGCCATATTGTTGCATATCTATAACGTCTACCGGCACTTTACCATTAGCTACTTTTTCAACTTGTGCCTTTTGAAATCTCACTTGTGGTCCAAGTAGAATAACATCTACATCATCAACCTTTGTTTCCGCTTCAGATAAGGCTAAAGCTTTGACTTCATAATCTTTACCTTCATTTTCTGCTGCCTCTTGCATCTTTTTCACTAACATACTTGTCGACATACCTGCTGAACAAACTAATAATATTTTTTTCATTTATTTCATCTCCTGATTATTAAATTTAAAGAACGCCCATGGTTTCAAATAATTGAGCAATTGTAAATCATGAGGTGCAATTCTCCCAATTACATTTACTTTACCTGTATTTATCATAGGCTTTAAAGCAATTTGTAGCTCACCTTTATATTGTCCATATTCTTCGTTATCTATTAAGATGTCACCTCTTTTAATAGCAGTTGTATGATGAACAGGAAATGATTCTGCTTTATATTTCACACGACTTTGAGTTGAACGAATCATATAGTCACTTACATCACCTCTATAAAAATGTGGTTCTTCGATAACTATTTTTCTTTCTAATTCCGTAATATCATCAAATAACTTTACATCAAACGTGATTGCTTCGTTTTTTAAATAACTCAGTCTTTTTAATTCTTCTTCTGATGGATAACAATTACTTATAATCACATCATCAATGAGATCAGTTGCCCATAAGTATTGTGCTTGTGTAGAAATGGGGATTCCTCTATGTTCTTCTAAAGTTGGCAATCCTTCTGTAACTGGCCATGGTCCAAAGTCAGCTTCTTCACTTGAAACGAATGCTGCTGTTCTAAGACCATATTTTTTGAATTTTTTACTACCTTCAAGAAAGAATGCTTCCGATATACCAGCATATCGATGAGGATAAAAATTATGGCATCCTACTAAATGAGCTCGATTTGGTTCAAAGTCCATTACATTATCTATATAGTGATTCATGACACTCATGTTCAATTCAACCATTATGTCATATGGATTATACGTCATATCACTTGTTAATTTTGCGCCTACACCTTCATCAAGCCTTATTCCATCAACACCTAGATCATTAAAAAAAGATAAGTCATTAGGTTCAATACCGAGGACTTTAAAAGTTCTTGGTGCTACATCTATAAATATTTCAAAGTCTAAACTTTTAGCATAACGAATCGTTTTTTCAATGATAGGTAATAAAGTCGATTTATTATCATCAGTTAATTGCAATAAATTCGTAAAAATTCGTGTAAAACCATGCTCATGTGCTTTATCAATATAATTTAAATCCTCAGATTCTTTAGATTTTCCAGGATACAAAGATATACCTAAACGCCTCATAGAAATCACTTCCATTCGTAATATATTTATTTTTATATTATTTTGAATATTTAATCTATTTAGTTTATACTATAACAAAATCGAAGCGCTTACAAACAAAGGGGGAATTTTATGAATAACTTTGCTACTTGGATAGAAGGAAAACTTTCTGGTCCAATGACAAAGCTTTCGAATCAACGTCATTTACTCGCTATACGTGACGGGGTTATTTCGGCACTCCCATTCATTATTTTCGGTTCATTCTTTTTAATATTTGCAACTCCACCGTTACCTGAATCATGGGCAGTAACTCAGTGGGCAACTGAACATGCAGAACAAATTTTAATTCCTTATAGAATGACCATGTTCATTATGAGTTTATACATTGTCTTTGGGATAGGTTACAATCTCGCAAAATCCTATGATTTAGATCCATTGTCAGCAGCACAGCTTTCTACAGCAGCTTTTTTATTAACTATTGCGCCAACAATGGATAAAGAATTAGGATTCGTCTTACCAATGACCAACTTAGGAGGCCATGGATTATTCGTCGCAATGTTTGTAGCAATTTTCTCAGTAGAAACATACAGATTGTGTAAAAATAAAAACATCACCATTAAAATGCCACCACAAGTACCGCCATCCGTTAGTCGCTCTTTTGAGTCGTTAATACCAGTAGTCATCGTACTCGGTGCAATGAGTGTGATTACAGTTGTGTTTCAACTCGATTTACATACACTTGTAGATAAAATTGTAGGACCTCTCGTATTTGCAGGTGATACATTACCTGGTGTATTAGTACCAGTATTCTTAACAACATTCTTTTGGGCATTTGGTATTCACGGTATGTCAATTGTAGGTACGATTGAACGTCCGTTATGGGAAGTATATTTAGCTAAAAACGCAGAAGCACATGCAGCAGGAGAACCATTACCACATATAGCACCAGAAACATTCTTCCAGTGGTTTGTATGGATTGGAGGAGCAGGAGCAACATTAGGACTTGTTATATGTATATTATTATTTGCGAAATCTCAGTTCTTGAAAAAATTTGGTAAAGCCGTTTCTATACCATCTTTATTTAATATAAACGAACCCGTAATATTTGGATTGCCAATAGTACTAAACCCAATAATGGTTATTCCATTTATCATAATCCCTATCGTTTTAACAGTCATAACTTATTTCGCAACATTATTCGGACTCGTCAATGCAACAAGCGTAATGGCACCATGGACACTGCCAGCTCCAATCGGTGCATACTTAGCAACAGGAGGAGATTGGCGAGCAATCGTACTCGTCCTAATTAATATAACAGTATCCGTAATAATTTATTTTCCATTCTTCAAAATGTACGATCGCAAAATGGTACTAGAAGAAAGCGGAGAAACTAAAGAAGAAATAGAACATGATATGGAAAAATAGTAAATAGTAAGAACAGAGCAAACGCCTGAAATCCTGGTGTTTGCTCTGTTCTTTACGTATGATTCTTAGTTTGCGTTTCTTAGATTGTGCTTACTGGCAGAATTCTGAATTGTGCTCCTTAGACTGTTCTTACTGGCAGAATTCTGAATTGTGCTCCTTAGATTGTTCTTACTAGCAGAATTCCGAATTTTGCTCCTTAGAATGCTCTTACTGGCAGAATTCTGAATTATGTCCCTAACACTACCTCTTACGGACATTACTCGGAATTTTATCCCTTACAACACTTCTTACGGACATTTCTCGGAATTATGTCCCTTACAGCACCTCTTACGGACTTTTCTCGGAATTTTGTCCTTTACAGCACCTCTTACGGACTTTTCTCGGAATTTTGTCCCTTACAACACCTCTTACGGACATTTCTCGGAATTTTGTCCCTTACAACACTTCTTACGGACATTTCTCAGAATTTTGTCCCTTAAAAATAATCCTTCAACTTAAATATAACTATTAAAAATCCCCCGTTTTGTTGGCATTCCAACGAATCGGGGGAATCTCTTTAAAAGATTATATCAATAAAGAACCATACAACCATAACGAGCATGATTAAGGCTTTGGCTATTGAACTGGTTAAGAAACCAAGTAATGAACCGATACTTGCATTCGTAGCTGCTGAAATATCATTTTTTTGAATCATCTCAGTAACAAATACTAATACGAAAGGTACGATGATGATACCAAATGGTGGAAACACGAAACAACCTATTATTACACCGACTGCTGCCATTGTTTCTCCTAGTTTAGAACCACCGAATTTCTTAACGAAATAGCTATTCATTATGATATCTGAAAGTATCATAAATATAGTAAGTACTACCATTACAGTCCAGAAGACCCACGATAATTTACTTGAATCAATTGCAAAATGATATATAAAATAGCCTACCCATAAAAATAGTACTGATGGAATAATTGGTTTGATTAAACCAACAAAGGCAATTACAAACATTAGTATAATTAATATCCAACTTATTGCTGTCATTATTTTACTCCTAACTTGTTTTAACGTTATTATGTGTTACATGTTCTACTGTAAAAATTAATAATATAAATGCTAATCCTATTGATAAACTTGAAACGAAGAACACATTTCCTAGACCTACTATATCACTCATCACACCACCGAGTAAATTTCCACCTAGCTGACCTATTACCATAGCGTTAGCAAACAATGTTGATGCATATCCAGGAAACTCTGGTAAAATGTCTTGGAAATAACTGATTCCTAATCCAAGTAAAATTGCTAAGAAAAATGCTAATGCTAATTGACCAATTAACATTGCTTGGAAACTATCAAACACACCTATACTAAAGTAATAGCCGAATCCGAATATTGCTCCGACCATAAGTAGTGTCTTAGTTTTAAATTTACTTGCTATAATACCTAATATAATCATGAAAGGTACTTCTAAACCTGCACATAGACTTGCTAAATACCCTACATGCGATTCATCATCTTTCAAATATTCCGTTACATATAAAGGCATATTTAAGGTATACATCCATTGTCCAACATGTAATAAAATAAATGCTAAAAATGGTATCAATAATGTAGGTTCTTTTACTAAGTTTGGAGCTTTCTTTTCAGGAAAGTTTCCAATCGCATTATTGATAATTTTCTTAGGTTCTTTATAAAAAATAATTAATAAAACTAAAACTGTTAAAAATAATGTCATCGTTCCACCAAATAAACCATCATACCCAAATATGCTAAGTAATAATGTTCCGATTAATGGACCAAATAAAAACCCTAATGAAAATGTAGAACGTAGAACAGTATTGGCAAATATACTTCTATCTTTATAAGCAGATTCATTTATAGATTCACGTGCTGAGGCATACATTTGAGGCATTGCAGGTGCAGCAAGCCCTTGAAACATCGCATATAAAGCGATGAACAGCCATATAGTATGTATGTAGAAATAAATCGAGAAACATAACGCCCCCATTATTAAAGCGGTGATGATGAGATATTTACGATTAATTTTTCCACTATCAGAGAATCTTGCAACAATAGAGTTCACAGTAAATGATGCACTAGCTGCAAGCGCCATTAATAAACCGTACTGTCCTTTAGACATCCCTAATTGCTGAGTCGCATACAATACTAAAAAAGGAACCGTAATAGCAATAGCCATTCCTAATAAGCCCATATTAACTGTAAAAAGCTTATAATTTTTTATTTGAAATAATTTCAAAAACATGAATTCACAACTTCCTATATTTTTATTATATGTTTGTACTTTAATGCTAAACACCTATTACGTCAACGCTTAATTGATATATTTATCACAAACATGTAAAATCATTACTAAATATAATTAAAGGGGATATTGTAGTGGAATACAAAGTGAACTATATTTCAATTGGAAAAGTCGAAGATGTGACTTTTAACAATCAAAAAACTAAAAAAACTGCTATTTTTAAAGAACCCTTCGAAAATAAAATGTATCTTTCAAAAACAGGATTTGTTGAAGATCAACAACAATATAAAGGTCATGGTGGTCCAGAAAAAGCTATTTGTTTTTACAGTAAAGATAATTATGCCTATTGGAATGACATTATAGATCGACTACCCAAATATGCGATTTTTGGCGAAAACATTACAGTGTCTGGCTTAACCGAAAAAGATTTAAATATTGGAGATACTTATCAACTTGGTGAAGCCATCATTCAAGTTTCTTGTCCAAGACAACCATGTGCTACAATCGCTTTAAGATATGGAATAAAAGATTTAGTCAAACGTATGGCAGACAATTTAAAAACAGGATGCTATTTTCGAGTAATCAAAGAAGGCTATGTATCCCAGAATGATAACATGAAATTATTAAATACATGTAAACCACAACTTTCCATTTATGAGCTTAATGAAACACGTTATAAAGATAGTAGCAATCGTGAGCGCATAGAATATATATTAAATCACAAAGGTATCAATGAAGAAACACGTGATATTTTCAATAAATTACATAAGCGCCTTTCATAAACACGAAGGCTCAAATAAAAGAAAGGCTGGGACAAATTAATTGTCTCAGCCTTTCTTTTATTTCTTACCTATTTCAAGTTGATTAATATAATTTTTCAGTACTTCAATGAATGATTTAACTTGTGGTAACTGTAAGACATTATGTTCATAACAAATATATGTTGATCGTGTAAGTGGTTTACGCATAACATTTAACTTCTTGATTTCAAATTTATCTGTATCTATGTCACCTATTACCAATTCTGGCAATACTGTTACGCCTACTCCATTTAATAAGAGTTCTTTACATGTAGCTATTTGGTCTACTTTAATTAGTGCGTGGTATTCTTGTTGTAAATAATCGGAATACCATTCTTCAATTTGTTTTAAGTAAATTGGTTCTGCTTGAAACTCAATCATTGGTAATAGATGTAAGTCTTGTTTTTTACTTTTAGGATAAATAAAATAATGTTGTTCATTTAGTAAAAGGTCATTTTGAACATTCATCACTTCGTTTCCTCTAACTACCATGATGTGAAAGTCATTTTGATATTGTTTTATATGTTCACTAGAACCAATTTGTAATTGTATATCTACATTTGGATATAAATGCGTATATTCCCCCATAACTTGTGGAAGAATTGTTTGCCCAATCAACGAAGAAACTCCTATTGAAATGCTTCCGTTTACTTCTCCTAATTTCGAACTAATTTTATCTAATAGTAAACGTTCTTCTTTCAACATTTTTCTTGCATGCTCTATGACTAAGGATCCTTCATTAGTTGTAATAAGCTGCTTTTTTGTTCTTATAAAAATGTCTATACCAAAAAAGGTTTCTATAGATTTCAATCTCTGACTGACTGCTGGCTGCGATATGTAGAGAATGTCTGCAGCTTTTCGCAAAGTCTTTACATCTTCTAATGTTACTAATAACTTATAATCATCTACTTTCAAATGACACACTCCTTACTTTCATTTTATTATACCATGATTTAATTCAAGCACCACGACTACAACTTTAGACCGAAATATTAATTTTTTAAATTCTAAAATTGAAACTCTAATTATAATTCGTTATAGTTGAGAATGTACATAAAATAGGAAGGATAAAATCATGAACTTTTTAGAAATTATAAAATATATATTCCTTGGTTTACTTCAAGGAATAACAGAACCCATACCCATTTCTTCAAGCGGACACTTAGTAATGGCACAAGAATTTTTAGGATTACATACTGAAGGATTAACATTTGAAATTGTAGTTAATACCGCTTCATTGATTGCTGTACTTATATTATTCCGCAAAGACATTATCGAATTAATTGTCGACACATTTAAATATATTAAAGGCGATCGTACTGAAACTGTTAAAAAGAATTTTCAACTTGCTATGTATTTAGTAATTGCCACTATACCAGCTGGTGTATTAGGCATTATCTTTAAAGATATAATTGGTGATACTAAAAGTGTAATCATGGTAGGATTTATGCTTATCGTAACAGGTATTGCCTTATGGTTTATTAAAAATAAGCGCGGCCAAAAATTAGAAGGTGATTTAACGCTTAAAGATGCCATAATTGTAGGTTTATTCCAAGCTGTTGCTTTAATACCTGGAATTAGTCGTAGTGGTGCCACTATCGTTGGTGCTTTAGGTGTTGGGATGAATCAAAAAACAGCGTTTAAATTCTCATTCTTACTTTATATACCTGTAAGTCTTGGGACGGCTTTACTTGGCGTTAAAGATATTATTGAAACACCTCCAGATACATCACTAATGATTTCATATGCATTTGCATTTGTAGCTTCACTTGTAGCGAGTTATTTCTCATTGAAATGGTTACAAGGTATTATGGAACGTGGTCAACTCGGCATCTTTAGTAAATATTGTTTCGTTGTCGGACCAGTTGCAATAATATTAGCATTAATATTCTTATAAAAATTAAAAAACGGGGATTGCCATTAATAAAAGGCATCCTCGTTTTTATTTATAGATATATCCATCTAAATAGTTGTTTCATTACTTTGCGTTCATAATTTCATGAAAACAATATCTGATTCTCTTTTCAATTCCCTTGAAGTCAGTTTCTAATTTAAACATAATCTCATGTGCCGTTACATATGCTTTATGAAATTGAGCTTTAGATATTTTTTTCTCTTTTAGCATTCTTTCTAAATCATCTTCATCAACAAGTTCATATTCACCTGTCTTCGGTATTACTAACACATCCAAACATAAATCTAGCGTTCTAGCATTACCGAGTTGAGTGATATTCCTCAAATTCACATCAAAATAGTATTGTACTGGTCTGTTTTGTTTGTCATACATTACAGTTATACTATACGGCTTTTTCTCTGGCAAGATCTGCATCCACTTATAACCATTATCCGCAGCTGTAATTTCTTTCCCTACAACATTAACCTTTAAAGGTTCCTTCACCTGTACCATTGTAACTAAGCCAACAAGTCCTTTAAAGTGATTCGTATCCAGTACAACTTCTTTATATTCGCGATTAAGGAGACGTCGCCAATGACGTTTGTCAATATACTTAACTTTCACAAGTTACCAACTCCTTTTTTACATTATATAAAAAACTCGCCCCGATTCAAAGCATTCAAGATAGGTTTTCTAAATTAAATTTTTATTTATAAAAAAATACTACAAGAAACATGACGTTTACTTGTAGTATTTTAACAATTAATTTTTAATATATAATTTAAAAATACAAAGCGAATTTATATTTTTAATTCTAGAATTTATTGCTATTCCTTAGATAAATAATGAGATTTACCTTTTAAGAATAAACTTAAGATTAATGCAATAACACTAAATAATGTAGCAATCCAGAAAGCATCGTTGATACCTTGTACAGTTGCTAATTTATTTAAATATTCGATAAGTACAGATTTACCAGCATCATCTCCACCAACTGAATCAGAAAGTGCTTTAATTTGTTCTTGAATCATAGGATTTGTTGAGTCTAAGTTATCTGACATGTTAGCTAAATGAGAAGTCGTATTTTGAGTCATAACTGTTACAAGTATTGCTGTACCAATTGACCCTGCTAGTTGTCTAACAGTATTACTTATTGCATTACCATGCGGAATAAGTCTTTGAGGCAATGAATTCATACCTGCAGTCATAATCGGCATCATTATAAAACTCATACCGAATGAACGTACGATATATATAACTAATATTGTTGTATATGGTGTATCCATATTTAATTGTGTCAGTTCCCAAGTTGCGATTGTCATTATTGTTAAACCAATTAAAGCTAATGGTTTAATACCAAATGAGTCTAACATTTTACCAGCAATTGGACCCATGAATCCCATAATAAGTGATCCTGGTAATAATAATAGACCTGAATCTAAAGGAGAAAAGCCACGTAAATTTTGTAAGTATATAGGTAATAAAATCATACCACCAAATAAACTCATCGTTACAATCACATTGATTAATGTTGTCAATGTAAACCCTGAATATTTCAGTGCAGACATATCAAGCATTGGATTTTTCATTCTAACTTCACGAACAACAAATAATATTGTAAAGATTAGACCGATAACTAATGATAAAGAAACTGTTAATGAAGTCCAACCATCGTTACCCGCTTCACTAAATCCGTATAATAGTAAACCAAAGCCGAGTGTACTGAATACAATACCTGGCACATCAGGTTTAGGATTAGATGTTTGTTGATAAATCTTGAACCAGAAGAAACTAATGATTATAGATACTAATCCGATAGCAAACATACCATAGAACATTATGTTCCAATGATAGTTCTGAACGATCCAACCTGATAACGTTGGACCAATTGCTGGTGCTAAAATAAACGCGATACCTAAAGTACCCATTGCAGCACCACGTTTTTCTGGTGGGAAGATTGTCATAAATACATTTGAACCTAATGGCATTAATATACCAGCACCAATTGCTTGAACAACACGACCTGTCATCATCATTGGGAAGTTAAATGAAATGGCACATACTATTGACCCAATCGTAAATAGAACCATTGCGATAAGGAATAATTTTCTATATGAATACTTACTAATTAAGAATGCACTTATAGGAATTAAAATACCATTTACAAGCATGAACCCTGTCATTAACCATTGACCAGTAGATGCAGAAATACTAAATTCATTATTAATTACAGGTAAAGCTACGTTTAATAATGTTTGGTTTAGTATTGCGATAAACATACCAAACATCATCGCAACTAAAATTTTATTTCTTGAAATGCCTTTACCGTATACGAAGTTAACATGATTTTTCTTAATTTGTTCATTAATTGGTTCATCATCTTTTAATTCCATACCACGGTCTGATAAATCTTCATGTTCTTCATTAGAATCATTTTGTTCATCAGTTTTGATATCGTTAGAAGTCGTTTTCTCCGTCTCTGTTTTAGCCGGTTCATTATCTTCTTCCATCTTTTCAATATGAGTGTGTTTGTTTTTATCGATGTTGTCTTCATCTTTTGATTTCAATTGAGTTTCATCATTCACTTTTGAATTATCTGAAACATCTTTAGCAACTGATTTGCTTTTTTTTCGTTTTACTACAAATGCATTAATTCCAACCCATAAAAGGATTGCAATAATTATATAAGCCACCGTAAAGGTTGATGTCATAATACACCCTCCTTAATTCTTATGGATTCGAACTTCAACATTCATTCCTGGAACAACATTTGTTGATGGCTTAGAATCAAATGTGATTTTCACTGGAACAACTTGTGTCACCTTTGTATAGTTTCCATTACTATTTGATGAAGGCATCATTGAGAAACTTGATGCTGTTGCTAATCCAACTTGAGACACTTTACCTTTAACACTAGCTTCTTGGCCATCAATATAAACGTCAACAGCCTGTCCTTTTTCTACATCTTCAACGTCTGTATCATCAATATTTGCTGTAACATATAAATCATCAAAATTATATGCATATGCAATTGGTGATCCTGCTTGAACTAAACTATCTTCTGTTGCAGAAGTTTTAACGATAGTACTTTTTGAAGGTGCTTTAAGGTCCATAGTTTGAGATTGTCCATCTTCACCTTTACCAGAAACTTCACCTAGTTTATCGCCTTTACCGTACTCTTTACCTTCTTCAGCATCGAAGCTGTCCAAGTTACCTGAAACTGGGCTAGCAATCTTAATTTGCTCACCGTCTACTTTTGCATTTTCTGTCTTTACATAATCTGTTGCTTCACTATAATAATGGAATCCTACTAGTCCGATTGCTACTAAAATTACTATAGTGATAACATTTACAAGCACTATTTTTTTCATTACTCTATTTCCTCCATATTTCAATGATTTGTTTATTATACGTCGCTATGTAAATAAATTAAACCAACAAATTTTTAAAATTTGTCGGGTTAAAATGACAGAAAAGTTAGATAAATATTCATAATATATACATATTTAAAAGGAATATTAATGTATATTTTCGTCTCTTTTTGTTAAAATATAAGTTATGTAATTATTCGAGGTGAAATATGAAAAAACATGCAAGGCAATTAATCACGAGTAATATGGTTTACTTATTAGAACATTATCATTTTGAAGAAATAACAATAAAAATGTTGTGTGCAGAATGTGGTATTAACCGTTCTACTTTTTATGCACATTTTAAAGATAAATATGAAACTTATGAAGAAATAAAAAGATTCCATATGATGAATTATGAAACTTTAATGGATAATATAGAACGCTCTATTATAGACAATCCTGATGACAGAAGAAAATATGTAAAACAATATTTTACAAATGTATTTTATTATATTGCTAAACATCAAAGATTTTTTACAAGTGTATTTGTTGCACATCCTGAGCGAGAACTAATTATTAGTTTTATTTCACTCTTAAAAACTAGATTTGCTAAGTTGATTCATAGTCTTGGTACACTAGAAGAGGTAAACTACTTTCTTGATTACACAGTCGGCGGACAAATAGCTTCTATATATAGCTGGTTGAAAAATGGTTGTGAAGAAACACCAGAAAAGATGGCCGATATTATGTATCGTAATATTATTAAAATCAATAGATAATAAAAAAGAGCAGAAATTCATTGTTAAAATTGAATTTCTGCTCTTATTTGTTATAAAATCATTTACACTTCTACCGGATTGTGTGAATATAGCTACCCTTGCTTACACTTCTCTCAACTTGTGTGAATATAGCTACCCTTGCTTACACTTCTCTCAACTTGTGTGAATATGGCTACTCTTGCTTACACTTCTTCCCACTTGTGTAAATATGGCTACCCTTGCTTACACTTCTTCCCACTTGTGTAAATATGGCTATCCTTACTTACACTTCTCTCGACTTGTGTGAATATGGCTATCCTTGCTTACACTTCTTCCCATTTGTATGAATATGGCTACCCTTACTTACTCTTCTTTCCACTTGTGTGAATATGGCTACCCTTGCTCACACTTCTTTCCACTTGTGTGAATATGGCTGTCCTTGCTCACACTTCTTTCGACTTGTGTGAATATGGACGTCTTCTATCTTTCCAACTATTAAAAACTAGATAATCCAGTTTTTTCTTGAATTCTATACAATACTCTTTTCCACAATGATTCATCTTTAAATTCATCATATTGTGCTGTGATTGTGTATTTTTTATTATCCCATGCTTTATTAAAGTTTTGAGATAGTTTCGTAAATGCTTCGTCATCTTGTTTACCTTTAATTATGATGTCTGTTTCTAAGTTATAATCTTCTATATTTCTACGAGTTAGATTAGATGATCCTAAAATCATCGCAGCATTCTTATTTTCATGTTGTTCAAACAATAAATATTTTGAATGAAATTGCTCGCCATTACTTAATGCCCATTTTACTTTAATATTCCCTTTTGAACGATTTACTAATTCACTTGCTACAGGTTTATTTGGTACGCCTGGTTTTTCTTTGCCAAAAGCTTCTTTATTAATATCTAAAATAAGTTTTATTTGCACATTTCTTTTTGATGCTTTAATAAGTTCGTTGATTACATCTCTATCTGATAAATAAAACATGCCTATTGAAATTCGATCTTTAGATTGTGATTTTTTTATATTTTTAAGAATTTGTTCTTTAATTTTTCCTTCAGTAGCTAGTTGCACTGAGTATGTTGCATCATCACGCCAACTATTATTGTTAATCTTAAAGTCACTCGCTGAATATTGTGCACCGCTCATATTTGCTACGGCTATTTCGGATTTAATGATTGCATTTTGAATGGGTCCTGTTACTCTTACACCAACATTTTGATGATATCCACTCGGGTCATGTGGATTACTTGATAAGACCATACCGTGCTTTTCAGTTACAAGTGTCTTTCTATGGTTTGCTTTCATATTTAGTATTTTTAAATAGCCTCTTACTGTAACATCAGGCCCTTCACTGCTTAAAGGATTATTTAATTTACCATTTTCACTATTTCCAAACCATTGAAAGAACGTTCTATAAGTTCCTGAATAGATTGGATTAGAATCCCTCAATTTACTTAGATCAGTGTAATGGACATCTATGTTGTTTGCTTTTAAAGCCTTAATATTTCTCGGTGTATAAGAACCATAGAATGAATTAATCGGATCCGTAATGACAATAATTCTAATATTTGGATTCTCTTTCTTTTTAGCAATGAGTGATTGAGTTAATCGACTCGTTATATTTGGATATGTTTTATCACCTGTTTTATAATTATTAAATAAAAACATGTCCATAATAATAAAGTCATTAGCTTCATTTATTGTTTCATTAACTTTATCAAATATTTCATGTTCATAATGCATTTTATTACCAGATTTATAAGTGACATCTGTTAATAATTCAACATGATTCGTTTTAGTTTCAGAACTTATTTTGGAAACTCCGTGAGGTAAAGTTTTAAACACATGAAAAATACTAACGACAATAACAAGCACCACTAATAAGCATACAAGCCATAATAAATGCTTTTTTTGAAATTTATTTTTCTTTTTATTATTTTTCTTTTTTCTTTTTACTGAATTACTTTTTTTCTTTTGATTTTTCTTTATTTTATTAGCCAAGTGTTTAATTCACCCCTTTTACTTTGATTATACCAAAATTCAATTGACACCGATGTATTACTTTGTTAATTTTAATTAATATCAAATTTTTCAGAATTTTTAGAGTATATACATAGGAGTGAAGTAAATTGACAGAACAATTAAGACCTTTCCGTGCTGATCATGTAGGCAGTTTATTAAGAACAGAACCATTAAAAAAAGCACGTCAACAATATTCAGAAGGTGAAATTCCGGGAACTGAATTAAAAAAAGTTGAAGACCAAGAAATTGATAAAATCATCGAAAAACAATTAGAAGTCGGATTAAAAAGTATAACTGACGGAGAGTTCCGTCGTTCTTACTGGCATTTTGATTTCTTAGAGAATTTAACAGGTATTGAAGATTACGTACCAGAAATCGGGCTAACTTTTAATGGTGTAGAAACTAAAAAGCATGATGTAAAAGTTGTAGGTAAAGTGAAATTTAATCCAGAACACCCACACTTTGAACATTTTGATTATTTACACAAAAAAGTAAATGGTAGAGCTGCTAGCAAAGTTTCTATCCCAAGTCCTAATCAGTTATTCCATCCAAACATTTTAAATCAAGAAATTTATCCAGATATTTATGAATATGCTAAAGATGTATCAGAAGCTTATCGCCAATCTATACTTAAGTTCTATGACCTAGGCTGCCGTTATTTACAAATTGACGATGTATATTGGGCTGGGTTAGCTGCAACAACACAACTAATTAAGAATAGAGAACGTACTGCAGAAGAAAAAGAAGAAGCTATTAAACTAGCAGCAAAAGTAGTCAATGATGCATTAGCAGACTTACCGGAAGATTTACTTATCACAACTCATATTTGTCGTGGTAACTATCAATCATCGTGGGCAATAACAGGTGGTTACGAGCCAATTGCTAAAGATTTATTCACTGAGAAATTACAAGGTTTCTTCCTAGAATATGATGATAACCGCTCTGGTGACTTTGAACCATTAAGACATTTCAATAGAGATGATGCTTATATCGTTTTAGGTCTTTTCACTTCTAAGACAGGCGAATTAGAAAATAAGCAAAATATTTTAGACAGATTAGATGAAGCTACTAAATATGTTTCAAAAGAACAATTATGTTTGAGTCCACAATGTGGATTCGCTTCAACAGAAGAAGGTAATATCCTTTCTGAAGAAGATCAATGGAAAAAATTATCTTACGTTATTGAAACTGCAAAAGAAGTATATGGAGAACTATAATAATCATAAAAACGTCCAATTCGTATTATTCGAATTGGACGTTTTTCATTTTATTAATAATAGATTACTTAATAGATTCAAATGCATATTTTTTAATCGCTTCTTCATGTTGTGGATACTGTTCTAACAATTCATCTTGTGTGAAAAGTTCGAATTTCTCAAACTGAAAGCCTGGTGAACACATACACCCTACTAGTGCATAGTCATTGTCTCCTTCAACTGTTGAAGCGAATATAACACCTTTAGGTACTAACGCTTGCAATACATCACCTTTATCAACATGAGGACCGACGTTAACTTGTTCATACTTTCCATCTGGATGTATCATATGCACTGTCAACGTTTGACCTGCATGATAATACCACACTTCATCTGATTGTATTCTGTGAAAATGAGATATATTGTTCTTTTCTAATAAGAAGTAAATACTTGTATATAAAGCGTTATGATCACTTAGTGTTTGTTCTGATTTTATGACTTCTTTATAATATCCACCTTCAGGATGAGGCGTTAAATCAAGCATATTAATCCATTTATCTTTATTCATAAGCACTCCTTATTATAAATCTACATTATGAAATACTTGTTGAACATCTTCTAAATCTTCAATAGCATCTACTAACTTTTCAAAAGTATCTTGATCTTCTTCTGATAAAGTTACTTCCGATTGAGCTAGCATTGATAGTTCAGCAACTTCAAAATCTTCTACGCCATTTTCTTTAAGAACATTTTGAACTTGTGAAAATTGATCAGGTTCTGCATAGACAATTGTTAACTCTTCTTCTTCAACAACATCTCTTACATCTAAATCTTCTTCTAATAAAAGTTCAAAAATTTCATCAACAGATTTTCCTTTAAATGCAAATACAGCAGTATGATTAAACATGTATGCAACTGATCCAGATACACCCATATTGCCGCCATTTTTACCGAATGCTGCACGAACATCACTAGCTGTACGGTTTACATTATTAGTTAATGCATCAACAATTAGCATTGAACCACTTGGCCCAAAACCTTCATATCTTAGCTCATCATAATTTTCTTCTGATCCACCTTTAGCTTTTTCAATGGCTTTATCAATAATATGTTTTGGAACAGAATAAGTTTTAGCTTTTTCTAATACAAATTTAAGATTTTGGTTTGATTCAGGATCTGGTTCACCTGATTTAGCAGCTACATAAATTTCACGGCCAAATTTAGCATAAATTCTACTTGTATTTTTATCTTTTTGGGCTTTTTTATCTTTAATATTATTCCATTTACGTCCCATAATTCCATCTCTCTTTCAAAGTGAGTTATTTAACATACTTATTATACAATATTGATCTAATCTGGCAAAGTTTACAGGTCAAAAAATAATAAGCGACTGAGACATTTAATTTGTTTCAGCCGCTTTAGTAACTATTTTAATCTTTAATAATACTTGCGAGTCTTAATATGTGCATAATGATATTAAGAAGATTGATAAATAAATTGAATCCCATTTCCCTTGGAGAAAAATTGCCTAACTTCATACGGTTAAAGTCGTAAACAGTATATAGTAAGAATAAACCTATACCAATTACTGATAATACTGTATGAAAAATTGGGTTATTCAAAAATAAACCTAAAAGACTCGCAAAAATAAGTGCAATTAATGTAACGAATAAATATTTACCTAAACCTGATGCATCATCAATCATAAAATAACCTAAAATTCCGAATGCTGCGAATGCACCAATAGCTAATGCAATATTTCCATAAAATGCTTGAGTTCCTAATGTGCCTAAATAATACATAAAGGAAGTATATGAAATAATACCTATTAAGAAAGCAAATACATTTGATATAAGACCGCTAAATTTTCTAGATGATTTTACAAATAGTGTGAGCATTATAAGTACAAATAATCCTATCGTTATTGGAAGATGTAATGCCGGTGGTACAAATTGACCTAAATAAGTTCCAATACCAAAAATCACCCAATAGTATAAGAAATATAGCCAAGTTTTTCTAATTGCTGAACCATGTGTATCATCAGCTTGATATGATCCATAATTATGTTCATAACTCATCCATAATCATTCCTTTTTTATAAGTAATACCAACATTTTACATGTTATAACTCTATATATCAATTGCGAGGTCTCTACACAATTGTAACATTTAGTTCACATACATAATTTACCACATTGCATTTGGATACGCTCACAACACGTTTTAGTGAGTTAAATTTTTATTATAAAAGCATGTTCTAATTATTGTGTTTTTATTACAAAGTGATTACAGACAGTACATGTAATGTTATTTTTGTTACCATTAATTCTATCGAAGGATTTATATATATTAGTATTCTGTTTTTATATTTTTTAGATAACGAGGAGGATAAGCCTTTGAAAAAATTTGCATTCGCAGTAACAGCAGTTTCAGGTGTTGCAGCTATAGCAGCTCACAACGATGCAGAAGCATCAACTCAACACACTGTAAAAAATGGTGAATCTTTATGGATTATTGCAGACGAATATGGTGTGTCTGTTGATCAACTGAAATCTAGTAACAATATTTCAGGAAACATGATTTTCCCAGGACAAGTCATTACTGTAAACGGAAGTAGTTCAGCTGGAGGAAGTGGCTCTCAAGAAAGTACAGCAACTTCAGGTTCTACATACACAGTTAAAAATGGTGATTCATTAGATGTAATCGCTCAACAACACGGTGTTTCAGTTGACCAACTTATGAAATCAAATAATTTAAAAGGTTATATTATCTATCCAGGTCAAAACTTAAAAATTGCTGGTGGAAGTGGTAGCGATACAGCAACTGCCCCATCTAACAATACGCAACCATCTCAAACTGGTGGTAGCCAATCGTTCAATGACCAAAACTTATATGACTGGGGACAATGTACATATTACGTATTTGACCGTAGATCACAAGCTGGTAGTGCAATTAGCACTTACTGGGGAGATGCAAAATATTGGGCTGGCGCTGCACAAGCTGACGGGTTCCGTGTAGATAGCACACCTGCAGTTGGTTCAATTATGCAATCTACAACTGGACAATATGGTCACGTGTCATACGTTGAATCTATTAATTCAGATGGTAGTTTACTAGTTTCAGAAACTAACTACAATACAGCACCTGGTGTTACTGATTATAGAACAATACCAGCTTCTCAAGTTTATAACTATTCATATATTCATTAATATTTAAAAAGCCAGTTCACAATGTGAACTGGCTTTTTTGTATGTATGTAGGTTAATAAAATGTACAGTGTACAGTATCATATGGGTGAATCGCACGATATCTCTGGAGTCTTCGTGCGTTTTAGCCTGATTTAACTTGAATCGCACGATATCTCTGGAGTCTTCGTGCGTTTTTACCAGATTTGAACTGAATCGCACGATATCTCTGGAGTCTTCGTGCGTTTTTACCGGAATTGACCTGAATCGCACGATATCTTAATAGTCTTCGTGCGTTTTTACCAGATTTGAACTGAATCGCACGATATCTCTGGAGTCTTCGTGCGTTTTAGCCGGATTTAACCCGAATCGCACGATATCTTAATAGTCTTCGTGCGTTTTAGCCCGATTTGACCCGAATCGCACGATATCTCTGGAGTCTTCGTGCGTTTTTACCGGATTTGACTTGAATCGCACGATATCTCAATAGTCTTCGTGCGTTTTAGCCCGATTTAACCCGAATCGCACGATATCTCAATAGTCTTCGTGCGTTTTAACCCGATTTAACCTGAATCGCACGATATCTCTACAGTCTTCGTGCGTTTTTACCGGATTTGACCCGAATCGCACGATATCTCAATAGTCTTCGTGCGTTTTAGCCCGATCTGACCTGAATTAAAAATAACAAAATGAGGCTGAGACAAATATATTGTCCCAGCCTCGTTTTATTTCTTATACAAATAACATACAAATATGATAAATAACAAACGCAAGTACGATTGATACTGGTAACGTTATAATCCATGTAATAATCATTCTTTGTGCTGTTGTCCATTTCACACCTTTTACGCGCTGTGATGAACCTACACCTAATATAGATGAAGATACAACATGTGTAGTTGATACTGGTAAGTGAATAAAAGTAGCACCAAATATAATAAATGCTGATGATAAATCTGCTGCTACACCGTTAGCTGGACGTATTTTCATAATATTTCCACCAACAGTTTTAATTATTTTCCAGCCACCTACTGCAGTTCCAAGTCCCATTGCGGTAGCACAACTTACTTTAACCCATAGCTCAATGTCTGTTGTTGATTGCATATTTGCTGAAATAAGCGCCATTGTAATAATACCCATTGCTTTTTGAGCATCATTTGTACCATGAGAAAATGCTTGTAAAGCTGCAGTACCAATTTGTATAAATCTAAAGTTTCTATTTGTTTTAGTCAAATTATTATTTTTAAACACTACTTTGAATATAGAATATACTGTAAAACCAACTATAAATGCTAATAGTGGTGATGCAATTAAAGCTAGTATAATTTTAGAAAATCCTTGGTAATGTAATACTCCAAATCCTGCAGATGCAATAGCTGCCCCTGCAATTGAACCTATTAATGCGTGTGAAGATGAACTTGGGATCCCGAAGTACCAAGTAATAAGATTCCATGCTATTGCCGAAATTAAAGCTGCTAATATCACAATTGAACCATTTTCTAATTTAAATGGATCTACAATATCTTTAGCAATGGTTTGAGCAACACCAGTAGCGACTAACGCACCGATAAAGTTCATAACCGCTGCTAATAGGATTGCATGTCTTGGCTTTAGTGCTTTTGTAGATACTGCTGTTGCGATTGCATTGGCTGTGTCATGAAAACCATTAATAAAGTCAAAAAGTAATGCACATACAACAATAGCTACAGTAATAATGAGTAAACTATCCATTTTTTAAAACTCCTTAGCTATTTTTCATAATAATTTGTTCTAATTTGTTTGCTACTAATTGACATTTATCTGCTACATCTTCTAATGATTCATAAATATCTTTAATTTTAATTAATGTTACTGGATCTGTTTCACTGTTGAAAATGTATTTGATAGATTCTCTTAAAATAACATCACAATTCGTTTCATATTCTTTAATGTTGATTGAATGAACACGAATATGTGAGAATTTCTTCTCAGCTACTAAAGTTACAGCTATTTCAATTTCTTTGATTGCGGCTTGTATGTTCTTAACGAATTCTGCCATGTAGTCGTCTGAATAACTAATAGAGTACATTTCAAACATCGCTGAAGTTTCTTCCATTTCATCTAATACATCATCTAATGCATCACATAATTCTAAAATATCTTCTCTTTCTATCGGTGTAATGAATGTCTGATTCAAATCAGTGATCATTTGGTGCATAAGATCATCACCATTAGACTCATAGGCTTTTATTTTATCTGAATAAGCTTTTAAGTCGAACTCTGAGTCAAAATCCATTTCTCCAAATTCAACTGATGCGCGGCTTAAATTCTCAGCTATAGCTTCTAACTGAATACCAAACTTATCCTTTTTCTTATTAAACATTAGTAATCCTCCCAAAATTTACATCTTAATTTACGTAATTACTCTTTCATTGTACTCTTTCAAAATCAATTCGACCACTATTTATTAATTTAATTTTAATCTTTTATCTTATATGTAAACATTCTGTAACAGTTTATTTACACTGGTATTTTATAACATAAAAAAAGACTAATGGCAAGCATTAGTCTAATTTTTTATAATACACGTTGTATAACTCGTTTAGAATGTACATAACCTAAGATAGCAAACAAAATATAAATTAAAGAATATAGAGACATTACTATAAGCACTGGTGTATAGAATGATTGCCCCATAAAGAACCATGCTGATTTAGCTGCAAAATAGCCATGACTTAAGCCAATTACTAATGGCAATGCAAAGTTAAACCCTATTTTCAACGCGATACCTTTAGACATATCTTGAGAGGTATAACCTAATTTTCTTAAGATTATATAATTTGAAGTTTCATCCTCTGTTTCATCGATTTGCTTAATGTAAATAATACAACCAGTTGAAAGTAGAAATGCTATACCTAAGAACCCTAAAATGAATAGCATCACACCAATTCCACTTTTCGAATCTTTATATATTTTTTGATATGAAAGTGCAGTATCATTTTCTTTTGTTTGTTTATCAAATATTTGTTCAGCTTTTTTGATATCTTTATCGTTACTCAAATTAAGTCCATATTGCTCATTGTAATCATCATTTTTCACTTCATTTTGTTTCATTTGATCAAATGTATCATCTGAAACTACATAGATTGGTGAATTAAATGTGACGATAGAGGCTAGATAAGATTCTTTACTTATGGACTTCACTCTAAGTTGCTTAGTTTTATTATTCAATTTATATGACATATGTTCATCATCATTTACTTTAATCACTTTATCGAGAATATCACTATAACCTACTACAGCTACTTCATTATTTTTTAAATCTATATCTTTAAATTCTGAAGATTTTGCAACAGTTGCTGGAAAGTCAGATGATTTACCTGTCGTATCATTAGCACCTGCAAACACTTTAGTATCATCAATTACATATCGTGTTACATTATAATTTTTCTCTTTAAATTGTATATTATTTTCATTTAGAGCTTTTTTAAATTGATTATTTGCATCTTTATTTACAAAAATATAATCATCTGGTGCTGTAGTTCTAGCTGTTTCTTCAACATTGTAATATGAGATATAGCTCAATGCTAATAGTCCGACCGCCATAGCTGAAACCGTTGCGATAATTGTTAGTGATAGTGCATTTGTTTTCATTTTATGCATGATTGATGACGTTGAAACGACATCTGTAACACTGAGCATACCTTTTTTATATTTGCGTATTGTATTGAATATGAGTGATATTGAACATCTAAACAATAGGTAAGCACCTACTATCGTTAAGAACAATACCGCTAACATGTTCACATAAAGTCCCATCATACCTTTTGTTCCGAGTTGATCAAACATCACACTAGATAAATAATATCCTCCGATAATCATTAAAATACCAATTGCCCCAAAAATTAATTCATAAAGTTTAATTCTTTTAATTTTTGTGTCTGTAGCATTAAATTCATTCATTAAGCTAAGAATTGTTTTTCTTTTGATAAATATCATGTTTTGAAGAGAAATTATTAAATAAATGACAACCATTAATACAATGGTTTGGATAAAGGCTTCACCACTAAAGTTTAAATGTGCTTCTTGCTGAATGCCGATGATTTTATATAAAATCATTAATAATATTTTTGAAGAGAAGAAACCTAAAAACGAACCAAATACGACTGTTAACATATATAGTACAAAATTTTCTAAAGCGAATATTTTAAAAACTTCACGTTTTGTCATACCAATTAATTGATATAATCCTATTTCTCTCGATCTTCTTTTAATAAATAATTTATTTGCATAAAGTAGGAATATAACGATAATTACCGTTAATATTGTTATACCAACTTTTATAGCCGCTTCTGGCTTAACGCCTGATTGTACACCATTCAAATCTTCTGAATACTTTAACGTAACAAATCCGAAGAATAACATGACACTCATCGTTATTGAAAAGAGATACATTCCATAATGACGGATGTTACGTCTTAAATTTTTAATAACGATTTGATTAAAGCTCATTTACAACACCACCTAACACGCTTTGTGTTTTGATGATTTCTTTATAGAATGTCTCTCTATCATCGTCTCCTTTATAAAGTTCAGAATATACTTTTCCATCTTTCAAGAAAATAACTCTATTTGAATAACTAGCTGCTGCAGAATCATGTGTGACCATAATGATTGTAGATTGAGTTGATTGATTCATTTGATTTAATTTATTCAATAAATCAGATGCAGATTTAGAATCTAAAGCACCAGTCGGCTCATCTGCAAATATAATCGATGGTTGTCCTATAAATGCTCTTGCTGCAGATGTTCTTTGTTTTTGTCCACCAGAAATTTCACTTGGATATTTATCTTTGATATCTAATATACCTAACGCTTTACTGATTTCTTCGTATCTTATTTGTGCCTCTTTTTTTGATACTTTTTGAATCGTTAAAGGCAACATAATATTCTCTTGTACAGTGAGTGTATTTAATAAATTATACTCTTGAAATATAAAGCCTAATTCTTTTTTTCTAAAGTTAGACATTTGTCTATTATTCATGTTTTGTAATAGATGACCGTTAATTTCAATTTGACCTGTCGTAGCATAATCAATTGAACTTAAAACATTCAATAGGGTTGTTTTACCAGAACCTGATGGCCCCATTATACTAATGAATTCACCTTTCTCTACAGTCATATCTATTTGTTTTAATACTTCTTGTTGATTTTTTTTAGAACCATACACTTTTACTAATTGTTCAGTTTTTAAAATACTCATCCTCAAAACTCCTTTGAAATTTGTCTATGATTCAATATTAAAGGCTTTTTTAATTAATCTCCTTTGAATCATCGTACATTTTGAGGTTTGAAGTGACATTATTGTCACTTGATTGTTCAAGAGCAGTAAAACAGTTAGGATGTGGGAAAATAAGTAACACAGTCGTACCTTCTCCATATGTAGATTTTATATTTACATTTATACTTAAACCTTCAGCAATTTCTCTAACCAAATAAAGTCCCATTCCTGTAGCAGTCGACTCTCTTTGATTTGTAGTTGAAGTAAATCCTCTTTCAAATACTCTTGGCAAATCTCGTGTTTTTATTCCTCTACCATTATCTTGGATTTTTAAATGCAATTGATTGTTTTGTTCATAAGTAGAAATAGTTATGTCACTGTTTTTAGTATATTTCAACGCATTGCTAATCAGTTGTCTAATAATGGTACGACACCATTTTTCATCTGTATAAACTTTTTCGTCATCTATTTGAATATCATAGCCTATCCCTTTTGCAATACTAATATTTCGCGCATGTTGAATTTCTTTAATAATCATATCTTTTAATGAGTAATGTCCAAAATAAAAATCATTACTCTTTGAAGATAATCTTCTAATATATAGCTGTTGATCGAGCAAATAGTCTATTCTACTCCACTCATATAATAAGTCTTGTTTTAATTCCGTTTCCTCTATTTGATCTAACAATAACTTCATTGCTGTAATAGGCGTTTTGACTTCATGTATCCAATCGAGTAAGTCATTTTTAGTAAGCTGAATTTCTTTATTTTGGTCATGTATAGTATGTCGTACACTTTCATCATAACTTTGAATATAGTCGAAAATTATTTTCTCATATGCCGATTGATTTAATGCTTTATGCTCAATTTCTTTTATAGGAATGTCATGCTTTAACGCCATATAAAATCGCGTTTCTCTTGTATAAATTAACCATAGAAATACAATAAAAATAATAAAATTGATACCTATTAAATATAATGCACTTCTTGTTGAAAATGCTACATCTAACCAACTTGTCAAAATTATAATAAGCTGCATAAGAATAAATAATAATATCCAAGTCCATTTCTCTTTAACAAACCATTTTATCATTTTATCCCTCCAGCTCATGCGCTATATAACCTTTGCCTACTTTCGTTTCAATCAAATCATTAAGTCCAATGTCCGTTAGTTTTTTCCTTAAACGATTCACATTAACAGTTAAAGTATTATCACTAACAAATTGTTCATCATCCCATAATGCTGTAATAATTGTATCTCTACTAACGACTTCATTCTTATGATTAAGCAATATTTCTAATATAAACATTTCATTTTTAGTTAGAGATATTTCATTACCATCTTTCTCTATAACATGTTTGCCATAATCTACTCGTGCTTTATTCCATAATTTAATTCTAGGTTCCTCTTTATTATATTGATAAACTCTTCTATAAATTGCCTGTAATTTAGCAACAAGTACTTCTGTATGAAATGGTTTTTGAATAAAATCATCTGCACCCAGTTCCATACTCATCACTTGATCCATTGGGTGATCTCTTGAAGAAAGAAACACGATAGGAATGTTAGATTGTTTTCTAATAGCTCGACACCAATAGAATCCATCATATTGTGGCAATTGAATATCGATGATAACCATATCAGGCTGTAATGCTTTATATTCCTCAAACACTAAGCCAAAATCATTTATACCATGTACGGACCAATCCCATTTTTCTAATTGGCTTTTCATAGCTTTAAATAAAGTTTCATCATCCTCAATAATTAATAGTTTCATATACTATCCCTCTTACTTTGTATATTTTTTTATTTCTCCAGCCGTTGTTCGTAACTGAAAGTCTTTTATTCTACAATCCACTTCAAAGCCTTTCATCGTAACATTATGAATTGGTGCTTGAGATAAATAATAAATACTCCATGGTATTCTTGGTATATAGTTATATAAATGTACGATGAATTCATTCGTCAGTCTTAGCTTTCTAAATTCCAATACACCATTGTCTTCATATAAATTGACTGCCAGTGCACCTCCAACAACTTTAAACTGAATGAGATCCTCATGAATACTTGGGGTAATTCGTTGTAATTTTAATAATGGATTACTTCTATGTTTAAAGTACACATTATACGTATCACCAATTAGTTCTGTAGTGACAAGGGTACCACTTGTTTCTTGTAACCATTCAAAGTAATATTTCACAACTTGTTCCATGTCCCATTCATATGGTATAGGCATTCTATCTACACTTCTTACATCATCAAATTTAGACTTTTGTAATTCTATAGAAACAGCTGGTCGTTTAATAGATTGCTCTGTAGCTTGAACTTCAATTCCTGTTGATTTTAATGTATCTATCGTTTCTTGATCAAATGGAGAACCGGTAATATAGATGATTTTCTTCACATTGTTTTCTTTACATGCTTTTGCCATATTATCACTAGCAAGTAAATTCAAATTCCGAGCTGTACTTTGTGTTAATTTTGCAGATTTTTTATTAGGATCTAAATAATAAATTGCAATGTCTATACCTTCCAAAGCATCAATCATATCCTTTAATACATAAATATCACATTTTCTCCAAGTGATATCCATATCAATCATATCAGCTTCATACTTTGTAATCGTATATAGATTACCAACATCTTTTAATGTACTTATTAAATGCTTACCTATGTATCCTGAACCACCGGAAATTAATACATTCGCTTTCATTTTAAGCACTCCTTTGCATTCGGACTTTATATATGTGTTATAATATTTATAACTTATTGCATATTTACAATAAATATAACATTGTTTGTAATTTATAAATAGAAATAGGAGATATTTTATGAAAGAAATCATACGAGAAATTCGAATAAATGATGTTGAAAACTTTAATAAATTATTAGATAGCGTGATTAATCAATCAGAATATCTATTATTTAATCCAGGTGAACATCAAATTTCAATACAAAATCAAACTTTATTTCTAGAAGAAATGATTACAACAAGTAATTCTACTATAATTGTTGCCGAATTAAATGATGCTTTAATTGGTTATGTAACACTTCAAGGTGGAAGAACAAAAAGAAATAGTCACGCTGCTAAAATTGCTATGGGATTACTTCCATCTTTTAGAAACAAAGGTATCGGCTATAAATTATTACAAGAAACAGAAGCATGGGCGGTAAGAAGACAACTTCATCGACTAGAACTAAACGTTGTTACTGAGAATGAACCTGCTTATCGTTTGTATGAAAAATTTGGTTTCAAAGTAGAAGGCAAAAAAGAAGAAACGTTATATTTTAATGAAAAATATTATGATGAATTTGTAATGGCTAAATTATTATAAAAAAAGACAAACTAATCAAGCAAAAGCTCGCTTAGTTTGTCTTTTTTATTTGTCTTTCTTTAATACTGTTTCTGATTCTTGAGTTGCATTATTCTCATATGGTGACTGTTTCGTATTCGCACCTAGAAACATCATGACACTATTATAAGTCGTTTTAGACTCTTTTAAATTCATGTGAAATTGATATTGGTGACGCAAACCATGTGTACCATCAAAGAATGAAGTTGTTGTTTCTATACCTTGTTCGTTTAACACTTTATCAAATTCTCTATTTTGTGGATCAAATGGGTCAGCATCTCCAACCGTTAAAAATGTAGGTGGATAATACTTCGTTACTTGATCTACAGTAGATAATTGATTAATCTGGGCAAAGTTTCTTTCCCATTTTTTCGAACCTGTATAACTTGTCATAAATAAATCAATTCTAGGAAAATCAGTACTTCTTACGGTTTGCATATTATAAAGGCCACCAAATAGAATTGCGCCTCTTAAATACTCTTGTTTGATACTAGCTTTCATATCCATTTGCTGTTGTAACTTTGGATTTGTTTGAATAGCGACATATTGACTAGCTATTTGAGCTCCCGCTGAATCACCACCATAAAGAATTTGTTTATGGTCAATATTAAATTTATTTTTATATTTCAGTGTATATTTAGTTGCTTGATCTAATTGATGTATAGGTGTAGGATATTGCGAATCTGGTGCTAAAGCGTAATTAACATTCACTATAATATATCCTTTTTCAGCAATTTGAGCCAAATATGGATTTTTTTGTCTTTTATCCCCGGCGATAAATCCACCACCATGCGTCCAAAATATGACAGGCAATTTTTCACCTTTTTTCATTTTTGAAGGCACAATAATATCCATTTGACTTTTTGGTGCAGAATGTCCATAACTTACATCCCGAATCAATTTCACTTTTTTATTATTAAGAAGTAATTGATTTGCTCTTTGCGCTTGCAATTGTTTTTCTTGTTGTTTATGTTCTTGATATTTATTAAAAATATAAAAACCACTTACAACAACGATGATCGCCACAATCAAAATAAACAACCGTCGTTTTTTCCTTTTCATATGTTCACTTCCTCATGTAAGAAGACAGTTTAACATATTCATTTATTTTATGCGATATGTTTTTTATTATCTTTTTTTCTCAATATATATTTAACGAGTATTGCACCGCATATAACTAAACCAATTACACCCATTGCTGGATAAAGTTTATCTATTAATGCAGAGAAACCTACAAAGCTTAATCCATAAGCCAATAACATTGCAATCGTTAATAACAATACATATTTTTTTGAAAATGGTACTGTAAATCTAGCGGTAAATGAATACATTAACCCTAAAATCGTATTGTACATTACCATTAGCATAATAACCGACAGTGCTAAACCAACTATTGGTGATATAGTTCTAGCCAATGCTAATGTAGGGATTTCTACATCTTTAATATTAGGATATTCTGCTAATAATCCTGAGTTAATCAGTGCTAATAATACTAAATAAATAACACCGCCAATAATTCCACCTAAACCTGAAATACGACGTTTATCAGCATCTCCACCTATTGCAATTAACGTACTAAATCCTACAGAGAAAGCTAATCCTCCATAAATGAATCCTTGAGCAATACCCCAAAATAGACTTGGCTCTTCTACTGTACTATTTATTTCAGAAATACCAACATGTCCATTTATAAAGAAATAACCTGCAATGATAAGAATAATAATTATTAAGAATGGTGTTACTACACCTAACGCTTTAACAATTTTATCAAAATCTAATAACAGTGTGATATAAATAACCACACACATAATTAAGGCTCCTAGCCATGTTGGCACACCAAAACTTTCTTGAAATGCAGAACCTGCACCAGCTATCATCGTGACAGATATTCCAAATAAGAAGAATATTAATACATAGTCTATAACAATACCTGCTTTACCAAATAAATAGTTGATAGTAGAGCTGTGATCATCAGCATCTAACGCAGTACCAATTTTTGCTACTTGTCGGCCAAAGAACGCTAGCATAATCCCTGAGATGATTACACCTAGATAGCCATACAAACCATAGTGTGTAAAGAATTTCATTACTTCTTGTCCTGTTGAAAATCCAGCTCCCACTACGACTCCGACATAAGCAAATCCTATTTTTGTTGCTTCTTTAACATTTGACACAAATCTTCCTCCTCATTTACTTGTTCAATATAGTGACATATACCCACTATCATAAAAACTATTCCAGTAATTTAAAAAAACCTCTTACAAAAGTAAGTGGTTTTGTAAAAACACAAATTTAGTTACGATTTTTCTTCCAATGATTTGCTATAGTTCGCTCTTGTAACTGTAAATCCTACAATTATTGCTAGAACTAATAACACAATACCAAACCAATAAGAATGATGTATACCCACTGTCATAGCATTATTAATTTGTTCTGTTGTTGGATTTTTAATACCTTGAAGTGCTGTAGTTTGACCACTATTCATAATACTCACAAATACAGCGATACCTAATGCACCACCAATTGGTTGTAACATATTTGAAACAGCTGTTCCATGTGGATACATTTCTTTAGGTATAGCATTTAAAGCATTTGTATTTGCAGGCATTAACACTGCAGAAATACTGATCATTAAAATAATATACACAACGACAAATACCCAAACGGATATACCCGGGTGAATTGTTGAATAAAATATTGAAACACATAATAATACAATCAAACCTGGTACAACGAGTTTTCTCGGTCCAATTTTATCAAATATTGCCCCCATAAATGGTGATAAGAAACCATTAAGTAGCGCGCCAGGTAATAAAATAAGACCAGCTATTTTAGCACTGAATCCCATAGGACCTTGTAAATACATAGGCATAACTATTTCAGATGCAAACATTGTCATAATAACTACAACAAATATAATGACACCTTTAGTATAGTTATGGTATTTAAACACTTTTAGGTCCAATAGCGGTTCGTCTAATTTAAGTTGTCTAAATACAAATAAAGTCATCATTATTATACCAACAATTAACGTTATAAAGATTGATGGATTTGAGAATCCACCTTCTGTACTACTAACTGAAGATACACTGTAAATGATTGTTGATATACCTATTGTAGATAAAACAATTGAGAAAATATCAATTTTTGGTCTCGTTATTTCTCCTACATTTTGTAAATATCTAAAGGCAAAAATAAAGGTAAATATCATGAATGGAATGACAATTAAAAATAACCATCTCCAACCCATATAGTCTACAATAACACCTGATAATGTGGGTCCTAGTGCTGGTGCAAACATAATCACTAAACCAAATTGCCCCATTATTTTCCCACGTTCATGCTCATTATATAACAAAAGCATTGCGTTCATAACTGTCGGAATCATAAGTCCAGTTCCTGCTGCTTGAATCATTCTACCAACTAATAACATAGGGAAATTAATTGCTAAACCTGCTGTTAACGTCCCGATTGTGAAGATTGTTACTAACCCTAAAAATAACCTTCTCGTTGTAAACCATTGATTTACCACGGCAGACAGTGGCGTTAGTACACCCATTACTAACATAAACCCAGTTGCCATCCATTGAACAGTTGGCGCATCAACATTAAATACTGACATCAATTCTTTTAATGCAATATTTAAAAGCGTCTCGTTTAAAATCATGAAGAATGTACCAACCAAAAATACAATCATGATGATTTTTCTTTTAACCTGATTATCCATTTGTTTCTCCTAATATTTGTTTTTGTAACTTTCCTATAATCCCATAAAAAATAAACCTAGTCAAACGACTAGGTTTATGCATTTTGAGAATTAGATAATTGAGAAAAATCTACTACAACTTTATCCATTCTCTTAGCAGTTTCTTTCATTATGTTTCTAGCAACTTTATTATCGGGATCTATTTTAAGTATTTGTTTACTAATGTCAAATGCTTGCTTATCGGAAAGCAAAGGTTCTGGAATTGCATGTAATAAAAGCATTTGCAATAAACTCTTCACTTCTTTATATTCTGTTAATATCATCGATCTTTCAGCATGATAATAAGCTGAGTAGAATGCACCATCATGCTCACTATATGGATAGACATGTAGCAAAAATGCTAAGTCATGAAGTTCACTTGTTTCTTCCTTCTTAATAGAATCTAATATAAAAGTATAAAACATTGTACTTTCTTCTTCGTGAGCTGCTGAAATGAAGTGTTCTTCAAATTCTAAGAAATCCACTTCGGACATCAATCTATATGCAGTATCAAATTCGCCACTTAATATATGACCTTTTATTAAATCTTTCATTTAATGTCCTCCTTCTCTCTTTTCAACATTCACTGTATGCTCATTTTTATAGTTAAAAATATTATAACACGTTTTGTAATAAATTACCTTTAAAACATTAAACCAAATTAAATTTTAAAATATAAATGGTGATGATATTTACATCGATGATTAAACCTTGATGCACAATGTGGGCATACTTCTTTTAACATATAATCATTTATTGAAATTGTTTGTTTACATACACCACACAATATAGCATGTTCATCAAATTCACTTTTATCCCATCTTTTAAGTTCATGTTTTTCACATTCTTCATGACATTTATAGCAAGGATAAAATTTGTTACAACATTTAAATTTAATTGCAATGATATCTAGAGGTGTTTGATAATGCTCACATCTAGATTCATCATCTACTGTTAGACCATATATAGTTACCATAATATCCTCCAAACATTTTAATAAAACAAAACATCTCACAATAACGTCTATTTTGTCAATTTATAATCATTTGACATAGATGACTATTTTTTATAGAATTAACATATGAACATATATTCATATGTTAGGAGAATAAAATGAGTACTTATAATATATTAGATGATGAAACATTGTTACTAGTGTCACAAACCTTTAAAGCATTAAGTGATCCAACTCGAGTAAAGATTTTACATTTACTTTGTACAGGCAGACACTCAGTTGGATGTATAGCAGAAACACTTTCACTTAGTCAATCTTCAGTTTCCCATCAATTGAGATTTTTAAAGAATCTTCGACTTGTTAAATTTGAAAGAGAAGGAAAGAGTATATTCTACTCAATTGATGATGACCACGTTATTCTATTTTTAAAACAAGCAATCGAACACGCTAAACATTAATTTAAATTGAGAGGTGTTTATATGGGACATGAACATCACGGACATGACCACAACCATGTTCATACAAATAATAAAAAAATATTACTGATTTCTTTCATAATCATTACTTTATTTATGATTGTAGAAGTAATTGGAGGATATGTTACAAATAGCTTAGCATTATTATCAGATGCAGGTCATATGCTTAGTGATGCAATTTCTTTATTTATTGCACTCATGGCTTTTAAATTCGGTGAACGTGTTGCAAATCAACATAAAACATATGGCTATCGCCGTTTTGAAATACTCGCTGCTTTTATAAATGGAATTTTATTAATTGCTATTAGCTTATATATATTTTATGAAGCAATCTCACGATTTATAAATCCACCTGAAGTAGCTTCAACAGGTATGCTCATCATTAGTACAATTGGATTAATCGTTAATCTTGTTATTGCATGGTTAATGTTTAAAGGATCTGACACAAAAAACAATTTAAATATGCGTGGTGCTTTTATACATGTACTTGGGGATTTATTAGGATCAGTCGGTGCAATAGTAGCGGCAATAATCATGATAATTTTCGGTTGGAAGTTAGCCGATCCAATAGCAAGTGTTATTGTTGCTATTCTCATTATAAGAAGCGGATATGGTGTTACAAAATCAGCATTAAACGTATTAATGGAAGGAACACCATCAAATATCGATATACACGAAATTTCAGAAACAATCACATCACATCCAGAAATAATCGATGTACATGATTTGCACATTTGGTCTATCACAAGTGATCTAACAGCATTAAGTTGTCATGCAGTTGTAGATAGAGAAAAAACAGTATTAGAATGCGACAGTATAATAGAAGAAATTAACCATAAACTAAACCATAAATCCATACAACATGCTACTATCCAATTAGAAACATCAGACCATCAGCACGATAATTCTTTATTATGTTGTATGGATCAAACAGAACATGTTCATTAAACAAGTAGAAAGGCTGGGAGTGAGCTGAATCGCACGATATCTCTGGAGTCTTCGTGCGTTTTGACTGAATTTAAGCTGAATCGCACGATATCTCTGAAGTCTTCGTGCGTTTTGACCCGATTTGAGCTGAATCGCACGATATCTCTGGAGTCTTCGTGCGTTTTGGCCCGATTTGAGCTGAATCGCACGATATCTCTGAAGTCTTCGTGCGTTTTGGATCGATTTGATCTGAATCGCACGATATCTCTGAAGTCTTCGTGCGTTTTGGACCGATTTAATCTGAATCGCACGATATCTCTGAAGTCTTCGTGCGTTTTGGACCGATTTGAGCTAAATCGCACGATATCTTTCGAGTCTTCGTGCGTTTTGGCTGGATTTTACCTGAATCGCACGATATCTCTGAAGTCTTCGTGCGTTTAAATTAGTTTTTCTACTCTCACCCTTATTTATAATATACTTTAGTTTTGTTTTTCATTTTAACTTTGAACTCTTCTTTCATTATATAAGAAAGTGTATTTCTATGAATGCCATTACACCATTTTCTAGCTTCTCTCATTGTGAAGGGTTCCCCTTTAATGCATAGCAATTCTTCAAGTGTCTTCAAGATTAATTTTTTCCTTGAAATTCTGCTAAAACAGAAATTACATGTAATCATTTTTTGTTTTTCTTTCAAAGTCTCACTGATAATATTCTTACAATGTGTACATCTTATTCCAGGATTTATATTTTCGAATTTAAACTTTGGGTATTGATGATATTCGTCTTCAAAAGGAGAATTTAGCTTTTGCAGGGAAGTGTTAATTAAGTGGTTTTGCTGAGGATTTTCATTTCTAATTAAGTGTTTTACTTTATTTAATTGAGTAGGTAAAATAATCAAGTCATTGTTTACTTTACCAGTTAACTTAAAATTTTCATTAATAAAAACCAAGTAACTCTTTATCATTCTTTGGATATTTAATCTTTTAATTAAAAGTTCTAAATAGTATTCGTTTCTTTCTAACTGTGCTGTTGGATACTTTATAATAAAACCACTTTGCCCAATTAAGTTACCATTTTTAAATTCATAACTGCCATAATAATTTTTTATTTCAAACTGATAGATGATTTTATCTGTTATCACTATAAAATCATATTGATAATCTTGATTGTTTCTAAGTTGTAAATTATAAATATATTCTACATTTTCAATGCAACTTAATAATTCTAAAAATTTATTTTCTCCCTCTTTTCCTTTCTTATAAGTTTCATACTTTTGAATATCTTGCTGTTTAATACTTGTTCTTCCAATTAAAGATTCAATTAAATTATAATAATTTTTACTCATGAAGGCACCTTCTTTGTTGTCATATTCTATTTCCATTTTAATCCAATTCAATCAAAAAATCGAGGTTGGGACAATTCATTGTCTCAACCTCGAACTTATTTTATCTATATAAATGATTCAAATATTAGTTGTTTTCCTGGTACGGCTTTCTCATCAAATCCATCTAAGAATGGTTGGTTATCATATGGTACTTTAATTCTTTCTACATTTATTGCACCATCTTTAACTTCTACAATTCCATATACTGCATAAGCGCCATTGTTCAAACCTACAGATCCTGGATTAAAATATATTGTCTAAATATCATCAAAATGGTGTAATACATGATTATGTCCAAATGTTACAAAATCAGCATCTAAGCCATTAAATAATCCATGCACATGTTCTAATGAGGGCTCAACGATTGGTTCAAATGGATCGTCACTAATATGTTGCTTGATATTTTCTTCAAGTATACGATAATGAGTGAAATAAAATTTTAATCCTTCAATATCTTCAGTAACTTCACGTTGCAAGTTGTTCAAAAAGTTATAATATTTAGTATCTAAATGTTCCACTATCCATTGATGATGTTCATAAAATTTATTTTTTAAACTTTCAGGATAATCTTCTTTATTTGCAACTGCCATTATTGCTTCATCATGGTTTCCAGCAATATAAGTCATATCATCTCTATTTGTAATAACTTCTAGAACTTCATTCGTTTGATGTCCGACACCAATGTTATCGCCTAAATTATAAATGTGTTTAATGTCTTTTTTATTATCTATATCTGTAAGTACAGCTGTCAAAGCATCATAGTTTCCGTGTATATCTGTTAAAATTGCAAATTTAACCATAATACAACTCCTTAATGATTAATTATTAAATTGCTCAACCGCTTCTTTAATTTCTATGTCCCCTGATACAACTTGAAATTCTTGTCCAATTTTACCATCATTATTTAATACTTCTTGTATCACATTAGCAACGTCTTGGCGTGGTACTTTTCCGCGTTCAACTTCTTCTGCTATTTCTACTTTACCTAATCCATCATCGTTAGTTAATAATCCTGGATGCACAATTGTATATGGTAAACCAGAATCTCTTAAATGAACATCAGCATAATGTTTAGCAATTGTATAAGGTTTCAAGTCACCTTCAAATGCTGATCTTCTAGTATCAAATGAAGAAACGAGTACGAAATGTTTTGTACCTGCTTTCTTACTTGCTTCTATTGATTTAACAGCACCATCTAAATCAATGATAATCGTTTGATCTGCTCCAGTGTGACCACCAGATCCAGCAGTAAACACAACTTTATCTGCGTCTTTTATTTTTTCAGAAATGTCATTAATATCATCATATTCTAAATCAAGTGACACTGTTTTGGCACCTAATTCTTCAAAGAAAGCTGCTTGGCTATTTTTTCTAATGCCTGCTGTTACTTCATTTCCTTGATCGATTAAGCTTTTTACTAAATGTCTTCCAATTTGTCCATTAGCACCTATTACGAATATATTCATTTAAAACACTCCTTTAAATTTTTTCATGTATAAATTGATAATTGTGCAATCTATCTGAGGTAATTAACCTTTCTGTAACTTCATATGGTTTTTCATAATTCATGTCTGATACAACAATAGAACCGTCACTTTTCACTTCATTAACGATCGCAACATGTCCTAATTCACCATAATCAGTTTGTAATATAGAACCTTCTCTTGGTTGACCATCGACTTTATAACCTTCATCTTTAGCACGATCATCCCACTGTTTTGCATCACCCCAAGATGATCCAATTCTTTTATCAATATTTAATCTTTCTTCATAAACATAAAATGTACACTGACCTTCTTGATAAAAATTTCCTAACGAGCGGTCATCTGTTTTATCATTTTTCTTAATTTGTTCTGTCCGTATAGCTATTTCTTTTTCCTTTATTTGCTTTTTGATATCTTCAGTGTAATCACTTATAAAATCAAATCCACCTTGGCTTCTAAAAAGAAATGCCATTGCAATAATAGCAGTCCATGTAGCAATGAACACAATAAATCGGAATAACTTTTTCATAGTCCACTCCTAAAAATCTTATACTTTAAATATATGAGTAATTTAATACGATATCAAACAAAGTGCTTATTACCTTCTTTTAAAAGTTTGTAATTATTATAATGTTTTTGACAATTAAATGACATTTGCAATGTTATTTATGTTACCCTAATTATACAAATAAACAATGAGGTGAATCTTATGTTCAAATTCCAATTGGACTATTATAGAAATGGACAAGGCTTACATATCAAAACAATTTTATTAACAATCCTTTCCTCAATTATTATGGTTCTATTAATGTTAATTCCGGGTATAGCATTTATAATTGGAGGATTTTCTTTAGCGGCATCACAAGACTTTTCAGGTGAACCATCAGGCGGTGGCATAGCAACATTTCTAATCTCAATGGTCATAGGGTTTATATTATTTATTCTGATGTATATTTTTATATTAATCCCTATAGCTTATGGAATTCTAAAATTCTATAAAGATACAGATTTAGGCATTAGTCCACGCTTTAGTGATTTATTTATGTTCTTAAAAAAAGGAAACTATGTTAAAACATTAAAGCTAACTTTAATTATTGGTTTAATTAGTGTAGCAATGTATTTCATTGTTTACATAGTTGTCATTATTGTAGAAGTGATATTCTTCGCAATATTTGGTACTTCAATGGCGTTAATGCAACCAAGTTCGGCTAGTGAAGGTATTGGTGCAATGTCTATATCATTCATCGTAATCATGTTATTTATGATATTGGTATTATTCGCCTTATTTATACCTTTATATTATTTTGTTATCTTTATAGTTAACACAGTACTTGTCCATATTGATCAAAGATCATTACCAACAATAACTAAATTCTCAATCGGTTGGAACATAACAAGTAAGGGACCTCATAGTGCTTGGAAGTTATTATTCAGTAATTTAATTTATATTGTAGCAGCGTATATTATCATAGCGATCATTGGAGTTATAGCAGCAGTTATTATTTCATTGATGCCAAGTGTGATACAAATATTATTCGCAATTATAGGTTATATACTATTCTACCTATTTATGTTTGCAGTATTCTACTTCTTATATGGTAGCCTTATGAACTTCTATCATAAAAATAAAAATGCACTTTATCCAAAAAATAACTAAAGTTAAATTTTAAGAGCTCAATTAATTTTGAGCTCTTTTTTTATTTATCTTTATGAACGCTTCCCCTGTTTTTTATCTCATTCCATTTTTCTTACATCAAATTTTTAACGCCATATATCGATTGAAATTCAAAGTCTGGCTCTACTTCTATATATTCAAACTCACTAAAATTACGATTTATCCATGCAGTTTTAAATCCAAACTTTTGTGCTCCGACAATGTCCCACTTATTAGACGATACGAACAGAACTTCTTGTTTCTCATATGGAATCCTTTCTTCTAATAATACATATCCATTAGAATTGGGTTTATACATACCAAATTCTTCAAGCGCTAAAATATGTTTAAAGCTACTATCTATATTTGAATGTTTCAATACTTTTTGAATCATTTCCTGATTGCCATTACTAAATATAACTTTATCGATATGTGATATATCATTTAATGATTGAGTTACTTCAGGGAATACTTGCAAGCGATAATACTCTTCCACACACTCATTTACGTCACTTAATGAATAGTCAAAATCATTTCTATCAAGTACATATTCGAGTGAATCTTTTATAACTTTACTAAATGGTTTATATTGATCTACTAGTTGTCTAACATGAGTATATTCTATAAGTTTATGACGCCAAGCTTTAGCTATTTTTTCTCCGTTTCCAGGAAATAATTTCTCACACTTTTCTTGGACACTATTTATATCGAATAAAGTTCCATATATATCGAAAACGACCGTTTTAATCATAATAATCACTCCTTATAAATCCTTTCATTTTATTATATCCAAACGAATATAAAACAATCCCGCAAAATATATTGCTAACAATATATTTTGCGGGATTGACGATCTATAAAGTCACTATAAATAAAAATCAGACTGGATAAATTAATTATCCCAGCCTGAATATCATTTTGTTATTTAAATAATTTAGTTTATTAAAAATTTCTTACTTAAGTAGTCAGCTACACCATTTTCTTCGTTTGTTCTTCTTGTTACTTCTTTACCCAATTCTTTTATATGATCTGGTGCATTTTTCATAACTATTGGGTAATCAACGTGTTCTAGCATTTGTTTATCATTGTCACTATCACCAATTGCATATGTCTTAACATCTTTATCTAGTTCTAAATATTTTAACGCAGCTTCTATTGCTGTCGCTTTGTTTACACCCATAGGCATCGTTTCAAGATTACATGGTGTAGAATGAGAAATAGAAATATTAAGTTCTTCCTTCATTGGTAGAATAAGTTCTTCCCATTTTTTAATTTCTGTTTTATGCTTTTTGAAAAAATAAAACTTTGAATATGCATCTTCTGGTATTTCATCGACCCATTTTATTTTTTCACTTAATGCTTCTTGTCGAGATTTCCATTCATTAGCTTCTACATCTCCTACTTGTTCAGTTGATATTTCTGACAGTAGCAATGTTTTATCGCGGTTTAATGCAATTCTATTTTTATAGTAAGGGAATAATTCATAATATATTTGATGCTTTTCTGCTAAATCAATAAGTTTATGTACTGTTTCCATCGGTAGTTGATTTTTAAATATTTCTTTGCCATTAATATAACCTACTGCACCATTGGATGATAATATACCATCAACTTCAAAATTCTCAGGAACCAAATATGAAATCTCATCATAAGCTCGTCCAGTAGCTATAAATACTTTAATGCCTTTTTGTCGAACTTCTTGAATAATCTCATTAGTATAATCAGTTACTCTATTTTCTTCATTTAAAATTGTGCCATCCATATCTAAAAAAACTACTTGCGTTGTCATGTTGATGCCTCCATATAATTTATCAATATCTATTATTTCATGCTCATATAATAAAGGCAATATTTTAGATTTATATTACTTTTTAGATAATATTGGTCTATTGTTCTTAAACGAAACATCAACATTTATGTTAAATAAGTTACTCATATTTTTTTCATTAACAACGTCATTAATATTTCCTGATCGAAATACCTTACCATCTTTTAATAATAAAATCTTCTTAAATACAGGCAACACTTCTTCTAGATGATGTGTAACATATATCATTGTTGGACCACTTTTATCTTGACCAATATTCTCAATTCTTTCCAATAAATCTTCTCTTGCAACAAAATCTAAGCCATTTGTTGGTTCATCAAGTATTAGAAGTCTCGGTTCTGACATTAAAGCTCTACCAATTAATACACGCGTTTGTTCACCTTGTGATAAATTTTCAAATCTTCGGTTAATATAATCTTTGGTAATACCTAATGCTTCGCAAATTTCATTTGCTTTATCTTTAATTTGTTTACTTGGTTCTTCATATACACCTATTGACGCATAAGCACCACTAATAACAGTCGTAAAAGCATTGTCTTCTTCTCTCATTTTCTTAAATAAAGATTGAGAAACATAACCAATTTGCTTTCTAATACCATCAGCTGAATATCCAAGTTTACCTTGTTTCATATCTAATATTTCAAATTCACCTGAAGAAGGCGCTGTATACGCATTAATAATATCAAGTATTGTGGATTTTCCTGCTCCATTTAATCCGTACAATACCCAATGCTCTCCATCAACTATTTCCCAAGAAATATCTTTTAGTATGTATTTACCTTCACGTATCCAGTTAATATGTTTCAAATCAAGAAGCATATTTACATCTCCTTTAATTTACTGTTTTCATAATATTCACTAATTGTACATGAAAGTTTAAGTATATTAAAGATGATTGGATCAGAAGGTAATTTATAATTTATTGTATTTCAGGATTTATTTCGAATCGTAAACCATCTGGTGAAGTTAGAATCTTGCTTTTAGCGTTTGGCATTTGTACCACTATATTTGCTAAACCATAACTATTGTCTGATTCTTCTCTTTTTTGATTTGATTGCCAAGTATTAATCGCAATATGATGGTGATAATTTTTAGTAGACATAAACAAAGCATTTGGAAAATTATCTACTACTGCTTTTAAACCTAAAGTATTTAAATAAAATTCTTTAGATACTTCAATATCATTTGTTTTTAAATGTAAATGTCCAATTTTTGCATCAGCAGGCATTCCATTCCAACCTTCATTTGAAGCTTGTTCAACTAGCGCTTCTGCATTCACCTCATGTGTATCCATTGCAACATTGCCATCGTTCCATTCCCAGTTACGTGCATCACGATCACGATATATTTCTATACCATTTCCATCTGGATCATTTAAATATAGTGCTTCAGACACTATATGGTCACCAGCACCTAACTGAACATTTAATCTTGAAGCGTGAATTAAGAAATCTGCTAAATCTGCTGTTGTAGGTAGTAATATTGCAATATGAAATAAACCCGCTTCTCTTATACTAGGTTTTCTTCCATCTTTTAATAATTTCAAAGTAATCGTATGTCCTGAATCACCTATTTCAAATACTGTTTCTGTTTCAGTCTTAGTTCTTATTGTTAATCCAATTATATTGTCATAAAATACTGTCATTTTCTCTAAATCTGTAACATTTAATGTGATACCTTTAACTAATGTTGCATCTTTACCATGAAACATATATAACACCTCTTCTATTTTCTTTATCTATAACATTAGTATACTTTATATACTATAAAAAGTATACTAATATGTTTTAAAAAATGCCCATAAACGTCATACTCATAAGTAAGTCCGTCTATGGACAGTTCTTTTATATTTCTAATTCAAGTCTCACCATGTCTTTACATTGTATGCCATTCTCAAAAATAGGATCTTTATAATATTTAATGAAGTAATCAATATCTATAGATTTCATTCTAAATCCAGCTTGTTGATATAGTTTTAATTGACCAATACCAGAGTTTCCGGTACCTACAGTTATAGTATGACAATCTAATTCTTTACCGACTGTTATAATATGTTCAATTAATTGACGACCAATCCCTTTGTTTTGAAATTGAGGATCAACAGCTAAATTAACTAATTCCAAAGTATTTGGTCTCGTTAACAATCCCACTACAATACCGATTGTTTGACCTTGTTCCTCATAAATGTAAACTTTACCTCTTAAAGTATAATCATTAATCGCTTGTTGATTGTCATCAGCTAAAGATAGCAATTCATAATGTCTTTCCGTTAAAAACTTACATAATGATATCATTACTTCACCTACAACATTTCAATTTATTAAGCTTTCTTACGTTTAACAAACCAGATAATAAATACAATGATTCCAATAGCAATAATCGCATACATAAAGTTTGAATAAACATCCATATAGTTAACTATTTGATGCCAATTATCTCCAACTTTAGCACCAACTATAACTAATACTAAATTCCAAATAAGTGTACCTAAAGTCGTTAATAATAAGAACAACCATTGATTCATACCACTCATACCAGCAGGGATAGAAATCAAACTTCTAATAAGTGGAATAAATCTGCAGAAGAACACCGTCCATGGACCGTACTTATCGAACCATGCATCAGCTTTTCTTACATCTTCTTTCGTTAATCTTAAATACTTGCCCCACTTCTCAATAATTCTTTCGAGTCTATCAACGTTAAGTATACGACCAATCCAATATAAAATAACAGCTCCAACAACTGATCCTATAGTAGAGGCAATAACCACACCTACTATTGTTAATTCTGATTTAGTTGTCATAAATCCTCCAAACGTCAAAATTACTTCTGACGGAATAGGAGGAAAAACATTTTCTAATAATATTAATAAGGCTATACCCAAATAACCAAATTGCTCCATGATACTTGTAATCCAACTCTCCATTAATTTGCTCCTTTAAGTTATCATCTTTATATAAATACCTTTTCAAGCTATAACATAAACCTTCAAAAATAATACTTAACTTAATTATATAATAAAACAATCATAATAAGAGTCAGACTTAAGAATGAATATTTTTCAGTTTTATTTTGGATCCAATTTTATTATAATTTAACTTTTTTTAATCTTAGCGCGTTCGACACAACACTTACAGAACTTAATGCCATTGCTGCGCCAGCAACCCATGGAGCTAAGAGACCTAATGCAGCTATCGGTATGCCAGCTGTATTGTAACCAAATGCCCAAAATAAATTTTGTTTAATATTCTTAATTGTAGCATGGCTAATTTTAATCGCTTTTGGAATGAGTAATAATTCTCCACCTAAAATCGTTACATCAGCTGCTTCTATTGCAACTTCAGTTCCTGTACCTATTGCAATACCTATATCTGCTATAGCTAGTGCTGGTGCATCATTAACACCATCTCCTACCATCGCTACTTTGTTACCTGTATTTTGAATGGCTTTTATTTTGTCTGCTTTTTCTTCTGGTAATACTTCAGATATAACATTATGAATACCTACTTGTTTCGCTATTGCTTGAGCTGTTCTCTCATTATCACCAGTTAGCATTATAACCTCTAGACCTTCATCATGTAACATTTTAATAGCTTCAGGTGCATTCTCTTTAATTGTGTCAGCTACAGCAACTATACCTTTAAAAACGCCACCTACTGCTACTAGCATAGCTGTCTTACCTTCAGTTTCTAATTTAGATAAATCTTCATCAAATATATTTGTGTCAATGCCGTTTTGTGACATCAATTTTCTATTACCTACTAATACATTCTCACTATTTATTAATGCCCGTATACCGTATCCAGGGATTGCATCAAAATCATCTACATCTGCTAGTGTTATATCTTGCTCAGTTGCATACGCCACTATGGCTTCAGCTAATGGATGCTCTGATCCTTTTTCAGCACTAGCTAATAATTTCAATGTCTCAATATCTCCTGTAAAATCTGTTACTTCTGGTTTACCTTTTGTAATTGTTCCAGTCTTATCCAATACGATTGCATTTAATTGGTGTGTGCGTTCTAAATGTTCTCCACCTTTAAATAGTATGCCGCTTTCTGCAGCTTTTCCTGTTCCTACCATTATGGACGTTGGTGTTGCTAATCCTAAAGCACAAGGACAAGCAATAACAAGAACAGCAATTGCCGCAACGAGTGCATTTTCAAATTGACCAGCATCAACTAAAGTAATCCAAATTAAAAAAGTTAAAATAGCTATACCTACAACTATTGGAACAAAGTAACCTGAAATAACATCTGCTAACCTTTGAATAGGTGCTTTAGAACCTTGAGCTTCTTCGACAACTTTAACGATAGATGCCAACGCAGTATCTTTTCCTACTTTTGTTGCTTTCATATTAATTAACCCATTTTTATTAATTGTAGAACCTATAACTTCTTCGTTTATTGACTTTTCAACTGGTATTGATTCGCCAGTTATCATAGATTCATCAATAGCCGTTCTCCCTTTTTGAATAATACCGTCTACAGGTATCTTTTCGCCTGGTTTAATACTTAAAATATCACCAACAGCTACATTCTCTATTGGAATCATGATTTCCTCATTATTTCGTATTACTCTTGCTTCTTTAGCTTGCAAACTTAATAGTGAAGATAATGCATTTATCGTTTGGCTTTTAGCACGTTTTTCTAAATATTTTCCAAATAATATTAAAGTGATTAATACCGCACTTGTTTCAAAATATAAATGAGGCATATAATCTGGTCTACCAATTGTTTTTATCGCTTCATATAAGCTATAAAAATATGCTGCACTTGTCCCTAATGCAACAAGCACATCCATGTTTGCACCACCATTTTTTAAGTTTTTATATGCTCCAACGTAAAATTGCCAACCAATTATAAATTGAACAGGTGATGCTAATACAAATTGGAACCATGGATTCATTAAAATTTGTGGCACTGGAAGATTAAATAAATGAACAAACATCGTTAATATAAGCGGTAATGACAAAATAGCTGAAACAATAAGTTTTATTTTCATTTGTTTAACTTCATTTTCTTTATATGTCTTTTTGTCTTTTGAATCATTTTTAGACTCTGCATCATAGCCAATATTTTTAATTTTATCAATAATTGACTTTTCATCGATTAACTCTGGATTATATTCTACACTCGCTTGTTCAGTTGTTAAGTTTACAGTTGCAGTTTCAATCCCTTGTTGACGATTTAAAACTTTTTCAATACGGCTTGAACATGCAGCACATGTCATACCATAAACATCTAAATCTAATTTTTCAGTCAAAACACCATAGCCTAAATTTTCTATTTTTTTCGTTACATCAGATAATTGAGTTGAATCATCTTTAAACTTAATAGAAGCCTTTTCAGTAGATAAATTCACTTGTGCTTCTACGCCATCCATTCTGTTTAAGACTTTCTCAATTCTACTTGAACATGCAGCACATGTCATACCTGTTACGCCAATAGTAACTTGTTTGTCTTCATTCATTTAGTTGACCTCCTTACTTAGAAAATTGCTTAAGTACACTCATCAATTCATCAATTGTTTCTTCGCCTTCTCCGTTTTGAATAGCATCTGTAACACAATGTTTAATATGACGTTCAGTAACAGCAAATCCTACATTTTTTAATGCAGATTGAATGGCACTAATTTGTACAAGAATATCAACACAATATCTATCTTCTTCAACCATATTTTGAATTCCTCTAACTTGACCTTCAATACGCTTAAGTCTATTTATAACTTTATCTTTCTCTTCTTTAGTTCTTGGTGTTACTGTATGTTCATGTAAAAACTCACTCATAACTTCACGTCCTCTCTTTAAATACAACTATACCCCCCTAGCGTATATTTTTCAATGTGAATGCTCAATTTAAGCATAAAAATGAAAAAAAGCTGGGACAAATTAATTGTCCCAGCCTTTGATTTTCTATATTAATTATTCAACTGTAACTGATTTAGCTAAGTTACGTGGTTTGTCTACGTCACAGCCTCTGTGTAATGCTGCGTAGTAAGAAATAAGTTGTAATGTAACAACTGAAACAAGTGGAGATAACATTTCATGTACGTGTGGAATAACATACGTATCATGATCATGTTCTAAACCTTCCATTGAAATGATACATGGATTAGCACCACGTGCTACAACTTCTTTAACATTACCTCTAATTGATAAGTTAACTTTTTCTTGAGTAGCTAAAGCAACAATTGGTGTACCTTCTTCAATTAATGCGATTGTACCGTGTTTTAATTCTCCACCAGCAAATCCTTCAGCTTGTATATAAGAGATTTCTTTAAGTTTTAATGCGCCTTCAAGACCTACGTAGTAATCCATTGTACGGCCAATGAAGAATGCGTTACGTGTTGTTTCTAAGAAATCTTTAGCAATTTGTTCCATTTTTGGAGCGTCATCAACTATTGCTGTAATTGCAGTAGTCACTTTTGCTAATTCAGGGATAATATCTACACCTGTATTTTTGTTATGTGCATTAGCTACTACTTGAGAAAGTATTGCTAATACTGCTATTTGAGCTGTATATGCTTTTGTAGACGCAACAGCGATTTCTGGACCAGCATGTAAGATTAATGTATGATCCGCTTCACGTGATAGTGTAGAGCCTGGAACGTTTGTAATTGTTAAAGCTTTATGTCCTAAACGTTTAGCTTCTACTAATACTGCACGGCTATCTGCTGTTTCACCTGATTGTGAGATAAAGATGAATAATGGTTTTTTAGACAATATAGGCATGTTATAAACAAACTCTGAAGCAACATGTACTTCAGTTGGTACTTCAGCCCATTTTTCAATAAATTCTTTACCAACTAAACCGGCATGGTAACTCGTACCACAAGCAACGATATAAATTCTGTCAGCTTGAGCTACATCATCTATAATTGCTTTATCAATTTTAAGATTGCCTTCTTCGTCTTGATAATTTTGAATGATATTACGCATTACACCAGGTTGTTCATGAATTTCTTTTAACATGTAATGATCATAAGTACCTTTTTCAACGTCTGAAGCATCAATTTCAGCTTTATAGCTATCTCTTTCAATCACTTTACCATCTTGATCTTTAATAATTACTTCATCGCGTTTAACGATTACGATTTCATTATCAACTAATTCTTTATAAGTATCCGTAACAGCTAACATTGCAATTGCATCTGAAGCGATAACATTAAAGTCTTCTCCGATACCTACTAATAAAGGTGATTTGTTTTTAGCTACATAAATTGTATCTGCATCTTGTTCATCTAATAAACCAAGTGCATAAGAACCATGTAATAATGATAATACTTTATTGAAAGCTTCTTCAGTAGTTAATCCTTCATTTGAGAAGTACTCGATTAATTCGACAATTACTTCAGTATCAGTATCTGATTTGAAAGTAATGCCTTCTAAATATTCACTCTTAAGTTGTTCATAATTTTCAATTACACCATTGTGTACTAATGTAAAACGACCTGATGTTGATTGATGTGGATGAGCATTTTCATAGTTTGGTACACCATGTGTTGCCCAACGAGTATGACCAATACCAATATTTCCATCAAAATCATCTGAAGCTGCTTTACGTAACTCAGCAATTCTCCCTTTTGCTTTAAATACTTTAATCTCTTCTTCGTTTCTAACAGCAATACCAGCTGAATCATAACCTCTATATTCTAATTTTTCTAATCCTTTAAGTAATAATTCTTTAGCATTTGCTGTACCTATATATCCTACTATTCCACACATAAACAAAATTCCTCCAATTTTAAATAAGCGGTTAGACACCAAAAAAAATTGTCCAGTCGCTTTCAATACATTCTTTAATTTATGGCTATTCCAATGGCTTTGGACATACAGTCACCTATATGCTTTAAACATTGAACTTTCGAATGGGCCACATCCGGGATAGCATCCGCCGATAATTCGATAACTATCCTCCTCGTCAACAAAGGCAACTACATTCATTCAACATGTATCTGTTTATACACGCATCATTAATCATGTATGACCATTGTTCAGGCGCTATAAGTTTCCTTATTTTAGTATACCTCACATTCCTCCTTAAGTAAGCTTCTTTCATTCTACAATGAAACTGTGTGTTGTGCAATTATAATACTATATTTCATACAAATATATTACTTTTGCTAAATATATTAATTATAAAAAAATGAGGCAAAGACAAATTAATTGTCTCTACCTCAATTCATACTATTCAATACCCATTTCTTCTTTTACAACATCTGCAATACTGTTTACGTATCTTTCAGCATCTTCTTCTGTTTTAGCTTCAACCATAACTCTAACTAATGGTTCTGTTCCTGAAGGTCTTACTAATATACGTCCTTCACCATTCATTTCAACTTCAACTTTAGTCATAATTTCTGACACTTTTGTATTTTCTTCCACTCCAAATTTGTCTGAAACTCTAACATTTACTAATCTTTGTGGATATTTTTTCATTTTGCTTGTTAAATCACTTAAACTTTTGCCTGATCTTTTTATAATACTTGCTAAGTGTGCACCAGTTAATAAACCGTCACCAGTTGTATTATAATCCATAAGAACAATATGTCCCGACTGTTCTCCACCAAGGCTATAAGACCCACGTCTCATTTCTTCAACGACATATCTATCGCCAACTTTTGTTTTGTTTGATTTAATGCCTTCTTCTTCTAACGCTTTATAAAAGCCTAAATTACTCATAACAGTTGAAACAACCATATTATCTTTTAACTCACCATTTTTAGCCATATCTTGTGCTAAAACAAACATAATTTGGTCGCCATCAACGATTTGTCCTTTTTCGTCTACAGCAATTATTCTGTCGCCATCACCATCAAAAGCTAATCCTAAATCAGCTTCATGTTCTAATACCGATTTAGCTAATTCTTCTGGATGTGTAGAACCAACATTTAAATTAATATTGTATCCATCAGGTTTACAACCAATTGTTTCACTTGTCGCTTCTAAGTCACCAAATAAGTATGGTGCTAGTGAATAAGTGGCACCGTGTGCGCCATCCAACACAATTTTCAATCCGTCTAAATCACCATCAACCGTAGATTTAATATAGCTAATATATTTTTGAGCACCTTCAAAGTAATCAGAAATAGGATTCAATTGATTACCAGTTGGTCTTGGTAAATTATCTTCTGAAGAGTCTATTAATTTTTCAATTTCTAATTCTTCATCATCCGTTAATTTAAAGCCATCTGGACCAAAGAATTTAATACCGTTGTCAGCTACAGGGTTATGAGATGCACTAATCATTACCCCAAGATCAGCATCCATTTCTCTCGTTAAATATGCAACACCTGGAGTTGATATTACTCCTAATCTCATTACTTCTGCACCAATTGACGAAAGACCTGCTATTAAAGCAGATTCTAACATTTCCCCTGAAACACGTGTGTCTCTACCAACTAAAACTTTTGGATTCTCACTATTATGCTTCTTTGATAATACATAACCACCAAATCTACCTAATTTGAATGCAATTTCCGGTGTTAACTCAGAATTTGCTACACCTCTTACACCATCAGTACCAAAATATTTGCCCATTATAATTCTCCTTTATTTCCATTAGTTTTTAGAAGTTGTAATTTTTGCTTCAACATCTTTATATTCAGCGTCATCCACACCATCTGGCAAGTTTAAATCAACTTTTTTAGTTGTATTCCCGTCAACGTTAGAAACGTCTACAGGTACATCTATTGATTCAATACCATCTAGTACATTACGCGAACCATATATTTTAACTTCAGATTTATCTAAATTAATTCCATCAATACTAACACCTTTTGATGAAGTACCCTTTGTAATAGGATTTAAACTTACTGTTTTACTAGATCTAGCTACTTTAATATTAACATTTACGGTATCTGGTCTAATTTGCACATCCAATTTATTTAAATTGCTATCAAGTACACTTATACCAGCTTTTTCAGTCGTATCGTCTGTTAATTGTTTATTTTCATCTAATGTTGCCTTAACATATGAAATCTTATTCAGTTCTTCCTGCCCACCTGTAATAGTGACTTGTGAAGGATTTACTGTCTCTCCAACTAATTCGTATCCTGAAGCAATTCTATTTTGATTTATTTCTGCTTCAATTGGATATTTTTTAGACACTTTATCTTGTAGTGAAACATTAGCACTTTTTGGAATCACAGTTGCTTTCAATTCATCACTTAAACCTTTAATCTTAAATTCTTCTTTATACTGACCAACTGATTTGTTTTTTAAATCTAACTCTACTTTAAAATTCAATAATTTCTCAGCTTGTAATATTGTAGACTGCGGTCCTGAAACTTTAACGTCTACTGTTTTAGGTGCACCTGACAAATATAATTCTTTCGTATCATACAACGTATCGACAGGTACATCTTCTATTGTATGATCAGAACTTTTTAAAGCATTTTCTGAAAACAAACTGCCAAACACATTATTAACAGATAAAAACATGAGTAATGCTAGCACTAAAGCTACAAAACGTAATCCCCATTTAGATTCTAGCATCTACTTCACATCCTTTCTGTTTTGAACAGAACCAAACCAATGCTCAACTAGTAACTCTCTAAATGCTTCGCTTGATATTTCTTTTCTAAGTTTGCCATTAATTGTTACAGAAATCGAACCCGTTTCTTCAGATACAACAACTGTAAACGCATCTGATACTTCTGAAATACCTACAGCTGCTCTATGTCTAGTTCCTAGACTTTTAGAGATTTTTTGACTATCTGATAAAGGTAAATAACTCGCTGCTGTAGCAATTTTTTGCTCTTGAATAATCATTGCACCATCGTGTAATGGTGTATTAGGAATGAATATATTAGTCAGTAACTCTTGAGAAATATCAGCATTTATTGGTATACCCGTTTCTATGTAATCTTGCAATCCTGTTTCTTTCTCGAACACAATTAATGCTCCAATTCTTCTTTTTGCCATATATTGTACTGCTTTATCGACACTATCAGTTAATCTTTCTTGTTCTGCTGATGTCGCTACATTAACTCGTTTAAATAAACTTCCGCGCCCTAACTGTTCCAAAGCTCTTCTGAACTCAGGTTGGAATATTACAATAATAGCTAAAAAACCCCATTGTAATACAAAATCAAACAGGAGCGTAGTAGTTGTTAAATTTAAAAAATTACTTATTGTTCTACCTATTATGATGAAAAATATACCTTTTAATAATTGTATCGCTTTTGTACCTTTAACTACAGTTATGATCAAGTACAATACATACCATACAATAATCAAATCAAGTATACCTGTAATAACCTTTAAGGCACTCAATTCACCAAAAATATCAGGTAACTGCATAGTATCTCCTCCGTCTTTCATTTACCTAGTGCTTATTATAACAATTTTTTCGGTATATTGTTAATTTAATTATATATAAAACAAAAAAGCCTCTTTAAAAGAGACTTCTTAATTTAAATACATCTGTATATCGTTGTCAATTATAATAACTTTTCACCAAAAAAGGATCCCATTAAACCTATCGCTTGATGTGCAGTCTTATTATATTCATCAATTAAAGGATTAACTTCTACTAAATCAGCAGAAACAATCAAGTTTGATTCATTTAACATTTCCATTGCTAAATGGCTTTCTCTGTATGTTGCCCCTCCTGGTACAGTCGTTCCAGTACCTGGCGTTTCAACTGGGTCTAACGCATCAACATCAAGTGAAAGATGAATACCATCCGTTTTAGCTTTTAAATAATCAATAGTTTCAGAAATCACTTTACTCATTCCAAGTCTATCGATATCTGCCATAGTATATGTAAGTATACCTTGTTCTTTTATATATTTCTTTTCTCCATCATCTAAATCCCTCATACCTATTAATACAACATTTTCAGGTTTAACTTTATTTTTATACCCACCAATATTAGTGAGATTTTCATTTCCATCTCCTAATAAAGCTCTTAAAGGCATTCCATGAATATTTCCACTTGGAGAAGATTCTATTGTATTTAAATCACCATGTGCATCATACCAAATGACCCCTAAATTCTCATAGTGTTTACTTATACCTGCAATAGAACCTATAGATAATGAATGATCTCCACCTAAAATTAATGGGAAGTTACCATTATTCTTCGTTTCATTTACAGCTTCATATAAATTATTTGAAAATGAAATAACTTCATCTAAATTTCTTAATCCATTTTGTTCACTTTTATATTTTTTCATATCTATTACTGGAGATTCCACATTCCCTTTGTCTATTACTTCATGACCTATATTCTCAATTCTTTCAATTAAACCAGCATATCTTAAAGCATCTGGTCCAAAATTAACCCCTAATTTACGTTGACCAAAAGCCGTTGGAGCACCGATTATTTCAATGCGCTTATTCATAATTTAAAATCCCCCTTATTTAGCATTACTATTATATTCTATTATATGTAAGCACTTACATCAAGCTATACAAGGGTTCTTGGATAATATTAATATATCCCAAATATTTATACACTCATGCATAAACATCGTGCATAATTTATTTATATAAATATACAAAAAAAGAGACGTTAGCTTAAACTAACGTCTCTTACTTATGAGCCATAGAGGATTCGAACCTCTGACCCTCTGATTAAAAGTCAGATGCTCTACCAACTGAGCTAATGGCTCTAAAATGGCTGGGCTAGCTGGATTCGAACCAGCGGGTGACGGAGTCAAAGTCCGTTGCCTTACCGCTTGGCTATAGCCCAATCATGGTGGAGGGGGGCAGATTCGAACTGCCGAACCCGAAGGAGCGGATTTACAGTCCGCCGCGTTTAGCCACTTCGCTACCCCTCCAGCTTATTTTTTTAAATGGTGGAGAATGACGGGTTCGAACCGCCGACCCTCTGCTTGTAAGGCAGATGCTCTCCCAGCTGAGCTAATTCTCCATAAATAAAATGACCCCTACGGGATTCGAACCCGTGTTACCGCCGTGAAAGGGCGGTGTCTTAACCGCTTGACCAAGGGGCCATGGCTCCACAGGTAGGACTCGAACCTACGACCGATCGGTTAACAGCCGATAGCTCTACCACTGAGCTACTGTGGAAAAATAAATATTTGCCCGGCAACGTCCTACTCTCGCGGAACGTAAGCCCAACTACCATCGGCGCTAAAGAGCTTAACTTCTGTGTTCGGCATGGGAACA